>NZ_JBFQEG010000052.1:0-1167 GCF_040930515.1 Streptococcus huangxiaojuni | reverse complement strand
ACCTTACAGTAGTCAAGAAAACTTCCAAATCCAATTGAAAGGAGACCTTCCAAATGAAATGTTTTGTCGGTTTAGACGTTAGCTCTACCAAACTTGATGTCTGTGTCATGCTTAGTGATGCCACAACACCATTCAAAGCTTCTCTTACTAACGACCTAGTTGGGGCTTCTAAAATCAAGAAGCAGATTCTTGAACTCAATGAAGTGTACGATTTTGAACGCATCGTCATTGGCATGGAAGCCACCAGCCTCTATAGCTTTCACCCTGCCATGTTCTTTCATGAAGACAGCGATTTAAAAGCTCTAAAGGTTGAAGTCTTGGTGGAACAACCCAACAAAATCAAGAACTATCGGGAAGCCTTTGAAGAAAGCAAGAATGATACCCTTGATGCCTTCTACATCGCCGATTATTTTCGAGCTGAACGATTTTCACCTGCTTTTCTCAAAGAAGAAAAGTATCTAGCACTCCAGCACCTAACCAGAACCAGACTTCAGCTCATTGAGCAGTTGACGACAACCAAACAGCACTTTATTGAGAACACCTACTACAAGTGCAATACCTTGTCAACTGAAATCAAGAATAAGAACCTCTCAACCAATCTCTGGTCTAGCACAATCATCTCTCTAATGACCGAAGATCACACCCTAGATGACTTAGCTAAGATTCCACTTAATGACCTAGCAGAATTTCTCCAGAAATTAGGAAGAGGGCGATTCAAAGCCCCTGAAAAGCTAGCCAAAGCTATTCAAGCGGCGATTCGTGGCTCGTACCGCCTGCCCAAGCTCCAACAGGATTCGGTCAATGTCGTTCTTGGACTGCTAGCCCGAGAAATCAGAAATCTTGAACAAATGATTAAAGCTATTGATAAAGCTATTGAAGAGATGGTAGAAGTCATCCCTGAATACCAGTGCTTAACTTCTGTTCCTGGTGTTGGTAAAGTTTACGCTGCAGGGATTATCGCTGAGATTGGACAGATTGAACGCTTTAAAGACCACCCTCAAGTCGCTAAATATGCAGGACTGAATTGGAAGCAGAAGCAGTCTGGGAACGCTAACTCTCAAAATACTGACCTTGTCAAACGAGGCAATCGCTATCTCCGTTATTACTTAGTTGAAGCCGCCAACTCGGTGAGGCGCTATGATGACGAATACAAAGCCTTTTACAAGA
>NZ_JBFQEG010000051.1:0-1521 GCF_040930515.1 Streptococcus huangxiaojuni | reverse complement strand
GTCCAATGTCATTAAGATAAGTAACCTATCATATTTTGTGGTAGGTTACTTTTTTCTATGCTAGACTAAAAATAAAAAGGGAAAAATCATGCTACATCAGATTAAATCTCACTTACTTGATAGTATTAATGACATTGTTGCAGCTGCCAATCCGTTTGTGCTTAATCCAGAAAAAGATTTCAGCCGACAACGTCAGTTGAGCCTGAAAACGATGATTCAGGCTATTCTTGTCATGGGTGGCAAGACCCTAGCTAAAGAACGGCTTGATTTGGACTTACCTGTCTCTCAGTCCGCTTTTGTTCAACGACGTTACCAGATTAAACCTCAGGCTTTCGAGTTACTCTTTAGAAATCTCACTGCTAAGATTCCTACCCCTAGTTCTCTCCCTAGTTTAGCTGTAGATGGGAGTGATGTGATTCTGCCTAGAAATCGCTTTGATAAAACCACCTCTATTCAAACGGGACCGTATCACACCCCTTACAATCTCATTCATATCAATGCACTCTACAATCTCGAACAAGGAATTTATCAGGACCTGCGGATTCAAGATAAGCGGGAAAATGATGAACGGGCGGCTTTCATTGACATGATGGAGAACTGTCCCTTTCGCACAAGCTCTAGTGAGTATGGACAGAGGCTATAAATCCTACAATGTGATGGCACATTGCCAAGAGAAAAATTGGCTGTCTCTGAGTCGTATTCGTGATGGGAATTATGCCATCAAATCCAGTTTTAACCTCCCTGATACACCCTGTTTTGATGAATGGTTTCACCTCAAAATCTGTCGAAAACAAACCATTGACATGAAGCAACACTATCAAAACTTTCCTAATCATTATCACTTGTTGCCCAATCACGTCCCTTTTGACTTCTTACCTCGTTCTAGTCGAAAAAGTGACCCAATAAGGTTTTATGAACGCCATTTTCGGATGGTGCGCCTCGAAATCAAGCCGGGCGGCTTTGAAACTTTAGTGACTAACACCGATTATTCGCCAGAAAAATTAAAAGATCTCTATGCCTGCAGGTGGGGCATAGAGACCAGTTTTCGTGACTTAAAATACAGTATTGGTCTGACGCATTTTCATGCGAAAAAGAAGGAAGGCATTCTCCAAGAAATCTACGCTCGCTTTATCAACTTCAACATCTGTAAATGGCTAACGTCATACGTTGCCATTAAAAAATCCAAGCTAAAAAAGGCTTATAAGATTTGTTTTTCAGACGCTGTTTATGCTTGTCGAAAATTTCTTAGAGGCGAGCTCACTTCCTCCCAATTGAGAACCGACATGGCCAAGCATTTATCGATCATTCGACCCAATCGCACTTTCCAAAGAAAGATAAGAAGCCAGGTTCCAGTAAGTTTCACTTATAGAGTATCATAAAAACGGCAAAATGGGGTGAGAAACCTTTACTTTTGTGCGCTCTAAATTCTATAAATCATAAAACTATTCCAAATTCAGTCATAATAGAGGTGCTTTGGAATAGGTTTTTTGACAGAGTGAGAGCTTATCTTAATGACATTGG
>NZ_JBFQEG010000050.1:0-1598 GCF_040930515.1 Streptococcus huangxiaojuni | reverse complement strand
GGGACCCGTGAGATCTTGCTTTATGATAATTATTATGGTTATGCCAAGTACAAGATCACGCTGTCAGCCACAAAGGATGGTAATATCAGTATCAGCTATAATCAAGAGGGAGTGGACGGTCTTAAGACGTCTTCTAACGCTGTCAGCAGTAAGGGGCGTTATACGAGCAGTCAGTCGGTTCCTGTTAAGGGTTCAGCACTAGATAAGGGTCTTTTTAATGGGTCTTACCAGTATGCATTTGATCAGAATGGGGTTTCTGGGTTATCGGCTGCTTTGTCAGGCGGGAACAGCCGGAGTGAGTTTGGAGTGAAGTATGTGAATGGGACATTGGCGGCTTATAGTCAGACTCAGTCGAGCGCTTCGGCTGCTTTATCGGATAAGAGCAAGGGAGAGCTGTCCGTGGCCTATGAGCAGGGGCAGTATATACGGAACAGTAATGTTGATGCTGTTCCTGTGGAGTCCTTTGATTGGGGTAAAGTCGGGAATGTTGCTGGTAGTGCAGTTGATTTTGTTGGCGATACAATTAATTCAATTGATTGGGGAGCCGTGGGAGAACTTGCAGTTGGTGCTTTGGCTGTGACTGCTATAACTGCAGTTGGCTTTATGCTTGGAGGTCCAGGTGGGGCTATGGCTGGAGCAAGTGCTGCTTTACTGATATTGAATACGGATGATGATAAAAATAATATGAATGGAGGAATTTAATGAAACAAAAACTCAGAAAGCTTCCTTACCAAAAACTTTACCATTTTTATAGAACGGCTCTAGTCATACTGGGATGTTTCGCCATTTTAGGCCTTATTATTTACATCATTGGCCGTCCTTCTCATTATATTTTATTACTTCTTTCCTTAATTATTAGTATTACTGTAATCGGGCTTCTAGTGATTCTTTTAAAACTTCTAAATGCCGTGCTACGAGAAATTCTAGTGATTGATATTGATATAGACAAGTACCGCAATTACTTTGATTATGCCTATCGCAAATCAAATAAAGGTCAGAGACAATTTGCAATGATAGAATCATACGTTGCTGATGGTCAATACCATTATTTAAAAGGGGATTTTAAGCAGTCGCTAGAATCTTTTTCCCGTGTGCAAGGCCAAAAAATTATCTGGTATAGACGAAAGACCTTGGTTTCTGCAGTTGCTTATTATACTTTGCTTAATCATATCCATCAAAAAGATTTCACCTCTTATGAAGAGGATTTAAAGAGATTTCAAGTTCTGAAGGGGAAAAATATTGCGGAACGTGCGCAAAAGATTTCTGCAATCCATGATGTGATGACAGGAATGGCAACATCTTACTTTAATCAGACCGTTTTTGAGCACAAACTTGATAAAATTGAAGCAATATATTACGAGGGGCTTAATTCCCTGAATCAAGGTGATAGGGCCAAGGCTGAAGGCTTGTTTCAGTCGATTGTTAGTGAAAACCCTGACCTCTTTTATGTCCAAGAAGCTAAGAAGTATTTAAAGTCTAGTGGTAAAAAGTCAAGATAAAGTTGTCAAAACTTTAGTTGACATTCAGTAAACTAGGGCGCACTAAAAACACCTAGCGAAAAATGACATTTTTCGCTAGCTTGACCAAGGACATGTGCA
>NZ_JBFQEG010000049.1:0-1681 GCF_040930515.1 Streptococcus huangxiaojuni | reverse complement strand
TGAACAGCTCCCTGTCAAGTGGACAGTCAAATAATAAAAATAGTTAAGCAACCTGATTCCTAAATTCCAAAGGAGTCAGGTTGTTTAGTTTGGCTTGATAGCGTTGAGTATTGTAAAAATGGATATAGCGTTTAACATCAGTAACTAACTCCTCATAAGTTTTAAACGTTTTCAAGTCATAAGACTCCGTTTTGAAATGTCCCCAAAAACTTTCCATAGGAGCATTATCAATACATTTCCCAACCCGCGACATGGATTGTGTTAGACCAGATTGTCTGATGATATAGCGATACTCCTTTGAGGTATATTGACTGCCACGATCACTATGGATTAAAGGCCTTGCCCCAATGTTTAGAGCTAAGGCTTTCTTGATTGTCTTCATTACCAATGGATTGTCATTGTGATGACTTATGTCATAGGCAATGATGGAACCATCATAAAGGTCTTTGATAGCACTCAAATAAGCTTTCTTTCCTAACCCATACTGTAAGTAAGTGACATCTGTGCACCATTTTTGATTAGGAGCATTAGCTGTAAAATCACGGTTAAGAATGTTTTCTGTGTAGAACTTTTCACCTGCTTTGGTACAAGAGTGTCTGACGCGACGAATGACAGAGCTAAGTCCTAGAATACGCATCAGGCGGCGGATACGTTTCTTGTTGTAATGGGTTCCAAGTTGACGGTTGATAAAAGTTGTCATACGACGATAGCCCAAGATACCATTATAGCGCCTATGCAGTTCGTTTATCTTATCCATGAGCTTAATAGTTTCTTTTTCTGAAACTGTCTCTTGGTGGTTAAGCCACTTGTAATATCCTGAGCATGACACCTTTAAAAGCTTGCACAAGGTTTTGATTGGCACATCTGATTCTTCGTCATGATAATCCTTGATGGCTTGAAAGTCTTCTAAATGCTTGCCTAGTCTTACAGATGATTTCTTCGTTTGACGTCTTCTAACTTTTTTAGCAGACCAACCTCAATTTCTAGGAGACGATTACGTTCCTCTAGCTGTTTAATCTTGAGTTGAAGCTCTTCAGCTTCTGTTAAATTGGGCTTATTATCAAGACCTTTTCCACGCCTATCAACTAGACCTTGTGAGCCGTTCTTCTCAAACTTACGTACCCAAGAGTAGACTTGTTGGTAAGAAATACCAAACTTCTCTATGGCAGCTTGATAATCTTTCTCGTGAGCAATGGTGTAGTTGACAATCTCAACACGTTCGTCAAAAGTGGTTTTGCGTCCTTGTCTCATATAACTGTATCCTTTACTAGTAGCTTTTAAGTCTTCACCACTAGTATAACGCTTTACCCACTTTCTGAGAACCTCATTGCTGGAAATATCATATCTTAAACCAATATCCCTTAAAGAACCCTTACCAGAAAGGTAATCTTGAACGGCTTGGTATTTCAGTTCGTAAGAATAGTTTTTCCATGTTCGGCTTTCTATTAGAGCTGTTACACCATATTTTTGATAACGACTTAGCCATCTACTAATCGTTGAGGAATCAACTTGATAGTATTGACTTAACTGTTCAACTGACTGTTCATGATGAAGAGCTAATTGAATAATCTCTAGTTTTTCCTCTACTGATTTTGGGCTTCTTGTAGACATACGAAAACTCCTCCTATAATTTCTAGTGAATTTTTGTTTTTTCACTGTCCACTATAGGGGGAGTATATCA
>NZ_JBFQEG010000048.1:0-2209 GCF_040930515.1 Streptococcus huangxiaojuni | reverse complement strand
TTCTGTTTCTTGGCCGATTTGCTGCTGCAGGAGCTCCGCTTCATTGTCCAATGCTCTTTTGGTCTGCCTGACTAAATCAGGAGAATCCTGACAAAGGCGGTTCAGCCATAGGCTCAGCCTTTCAGTTTGCCCGCTCAGGGTCTGCTGCATATCATCCATATCTGCCTCGGCTTCTCTAAACTGCTCCTGATTTAATAAATGCGTGTCCATCAAACTGGCTTCATCATACTGATAGCTCATCTCTTACTGCTCCTTAATCATTCCAAAATAATAGGGTTAGGCAGCTGAGGCTGAGGAAAACGGCCTAAAAAATCCTGCGCTGCTGCAGCTGCTTTTCCTTCAAAGCCAGCTCCTAAATCAGCAGGCAGGCTAGCAGAGAGGTAAGTTTTCAAATCTGTTTTTTCTTGCTGCAGCTCTTTTTTCAGCCGCTGTTTTTCAGCTCGGATTTTTTGTTTCTGAACGGCTATCGCGGCTTTAATCACCAGACGCTCCTGCGCCTTAAGCGCCTCAGTATAAGCCTCCTGCAGTTTGCCTTAAATCAACGGTTCCCAGTTTAGCTAATTGTTCCAGCATACGCCCTCCTTAACGAAACAGTTCAGCACCCGCTTGGTCGGCAGCCGTTAAGTCCTCCGCACCAGCCATCAGCTTTTGAGTAAAAGCAGTCAGTTCTTCCTGGGTCCGATCGCCTTCAGCCAGTGCTGCGGCTTCATTGCCTTCATCCCAAACCTTTTCCATACTCATCTCCGACAGCAGTTCAGACACTTCTCCTTCCGATAAGTGCTGAGACAGACTGCGAATGTCCCTCTCAAAAGTTTTGAGCTGACTGTCAATCGTTTCCTTGCTCTGACTGATACGGCTTTTAACCCTAAAGTTAAAGCTTTCAGCCTTCGCTTGGGCCGACTGAGCTGCCGCTGTGACCAGCTCCTGACGCAGCAGAATTTTTTGCGAACCTGAGGCCGACTGAAGCTGACTGCGCAGGCTGGTTAAGCGGTTTTGGGCCGCCGCAAAATCCAGCGCTTTGGGGTCAGCAAGGGCAAAGCTGCCGTATTTTTCCTTATATTCCTTGACATAGTCGCGGTAGTCCGTACTGTCTGACCAGGTGCTGGGGTCTTTCAGATCCCAGCCTTTAGCATTTTTGGCCTTCATTTTAGCCACCTTTATCACCTGCTCCTTGGTCATGCCGGAAGCAAACTGACCGTGCTTAACATACCAGTCTATATCCAGACCATTCCCCTTGATACGGGGAAAAGCCGTGTCATGGTCGGAAATAGGGTCCCCTGTGCCTTCAACAATATATTTCTTGCCATAAGGAATATCCCCATGATTTTTCCCATCCAGATAGGTCACATCTCTGGTCGAATCCATATAAATGGTGGCGTGCTGATCCAGCCAAGCCTTCTCCTCAGCGGTTATACCTTTAGGATTAGCCTTAGAATAGAGGGCGCTGCTGGCTGCCCAGTCCATGAAGTTGGTGATTTTGGGAACCTGATGCGCTGCGGCCACTTTAGCAACTGCCGGACCCGACTGGCTGAAGCCGGACATGTTGGAAATGGTCCCGCCGCCATGGTCTTTTTCCAGTTTGGCAGCTGTGCTGTCATAAAAATCGGAAATATCGTCCACCTGTGGGGTCATCCCGCTTCTAGCTTCGATCACATTTTTAGTGGATTCAGTGAAACCAGGCTGGGTCCCTGCCACAACGATAGCCGTTTGGCTGTAGTCGGTCGTGCCATCAACAACCGGGGCTACAGCAATGGCCTGAGTTGTTCCATTTATTTTATCTATAACTTCATATTCGTTACTTTCAACTACTTTCCCGTTTGAATTAAGTGTTTCTACAGGAATGTTATCACCTTTTAACACCGTTTCGTCACTGCATAAATCCTTTGTTACATTTTGAATTGCTTGTATATCTTGATGAGTCAATGCCATTTCCAATGTTCTCCTTTCTTGATTTCTAAATTATAGGTTATATCAATCTTAGGACTGCCTTGGGAAGATTTTTTAACATTTTTTAGTTTGTTATACTTAATTAATGTATTCATATTGTCATCTAACCCTTTATCTTCCTTTCTTATGGCTTTATCTGGTAACTCATCGTAATTAGAAACATCAATAACACCTTCTTGACCGACTAATTCTATAATTTCATTTCCGAAACTGTCAAACTGCAAAGTTAAGTCTGCTCCAATACCATAAGTTACATGGTGTA
>NZ_JBFQEG010000047.1:0-4421 GCF_040930515.1 Streptococcus huangxiaojuni | reverse complement strand
CTTTAAAATGAAGTCTAAGCAACAAGGAGAGAAAGAAACAACCATGAGTCCATTCCATGACTCTATTGTTCTGGAAAACCTTGCAATAGTCAAGCTATAAAATTGTTAACACTTGGGATTGAAAATCCCCATAAACTTATTTTACGAGGAGTAGAATGATGAAAAAAATACAAGATATGAAATATGTCTTATTAGCACTTGGGTTAATTTGTGTTGAACAAGCACCCACATTTTTTCTGAAACCCAAACAACCCCTGTGGCAAGCAGGACTTCTGATCTTTCTTTTTTTACTTATTAGTTTTGGAACAGTAAAACTTGGTAAACATTTGAATATTATCAGCTCGCAAGCTGTCTTAAGACAGTGGCGAAGCTGGAAAATCGCCATTATAGGGCTTCTAATTTTGTTCTCGGTACAAATAGTAGGCGGTATTGTTCTAACCATTGAAAATGGTGGTAATTCTACAGCTAACCAATCGGCTTTGGAGGAACTTTCCACAAATCCTCTATTATTATTTACTATAATCGGTATTGTAGCCCCAATTGTAGAAGAAATCGTTTTTCGCGGATTGCTTCTAAATAAAACTTTTCACTTCTCTTATGTCGGTATCATTGTAAGCAGCTTCTTATTTGGTCTTTTGCATTTTCCGACAAATATTGGCAGTTGGATTATTTACGGCGGTATGGGCTTAATATTAGGATTGGTTTACAAACGCACCAGAAAAATAGAACACGCTTTTATGATTCATTTTCTAAACAACCTTATCGGTATAATACCTCTTCTCTTATAACCAAATCTAAGCGATGCTACAATAAAAATACTGTCAGACCAGATTTGAAGACCAAGATTAAAAAATTTTTAACTCAAGCGAGAATAAGATTTGTTCTCGTTTTTTAGTATTCAAAGCAAGAAAGATAGATTGTTATTTCTTATGCAGATCAAGCTTAGCGCAAATCTTATAATTTATTGAGTTCAGTCAAAAAGAGTATAAGTGTTTTATCTTTATTTATGCTGACCAGTTCTTGGTTCTAAACAAAAAAGACAAGGCGAAACACCTTGTCTTAATGTTAATTATAAGTTTATGGGTAAATATAGTATACAGATCCACCCCATGTTGAAGCAGTAGGATCAAAGCTTCCACGGTAGTTACCGATACTTGAATTACCAGCATAGTTAGATTCCATAACTTGGATAGAATTTGTTCCTGATGCTGAAACAACTACAGCAACGTGACCATAGCCGCCACCATCATTCGGCCATACAGCAACTGCACCAGCAACTGGTGTTGTACCAACTGAGAAGCCGGCTGCCTGTGCACTGGAAATCCATTGGTTAGCATTGCCCCAATAGTTACCTACCCAGCTTGCCAAAGATTTAGCTCCCCAAGTACATTGTCCAACAGGATATGTATTAGCTGAAGATGCATTTGCAGCAGCTGTAGCAGCATTTGAGCTTGATGTCGCGCTTTCAGCAGGTTGTGCTTGTTCTTCTGCAGGAGCTGCTTCAGCAGCAGGTGCTTCAGATTGAGGAGCTGCAGCTTCTTCTGATTGAACAGCTTCTGTTTCTGATACTGTTTCTGCAGGTGCCTCAACAGCTTCAGCTGTTTCAGTAGTTTCTGATTCAGCAACTACAGTTTCACTAACTGTTTCTGAGGTTACTTCTGATGAAGCAAGTGATTCTGTAGAATCAGTTGTTTCTGTCACTGTGTCAGTAGTAGCAGTAGCATTTTCGATTGCTTGCTGTGCAGCAGCAACAGATTCTGCTTGCGCTTGGGCTTCAGCAGCAGCTTGTGCTTCAGCGGCAGCTTGTGCAGCAGCAGCCTCAGCAGCAGCTTGTTCAGCAGCAACTTTTTCTGCTTCAAGAGAAGCTTTTTCGCCTTCAGCTGTTGCCAATTGAGAAGCCAAATCTAACTGAGCAGCTTCTAATTGAGCTTGCTGAGTAGCTAAAGAAGCAGAGTTCTCTTCGATAACAGCCTTGTTGGCTGCAACAGTATTAATAGCTTCTTGATTTTCAATTTGCTTAGCTTCTAATTCTGCTTTATCCGCTTCTTGCTGTTCTACCATCTTTTCATTTGCAGAAACTACTTCACGGATAGCAACCACACGATTGATTGCATCTGAAATAGATTTTGAATTAAGAACAGTATTAATATAGCTTGTCACGCTGTTACCTTTTTGTGCACTGCGTGCTTGCTTTCTTAATGCTTCATTGCGAGCAACAATTTTACTTGAAAGTGTTTGAATTTCTTCGTTTAAAGTTTGTGATTGTGCCTCAAGCTCAGCATTTTGCGCTTCTAATTCAGCCTGCTGACTTTGAAGTGTGCTGACCTCTGTCTGAAGGGCACTGACTTTACTTTGCGTTTCTGCTTGTTCAGCTGTAAGATTGCTGATGACGGCATCCTGTGCTGCTATCTGTGAATCATAGTCTTCAGCATTTACTTGGGTAGCAGCTGTCCCTAAAGTTACACCGCTGACAAGAACTGCAGATAAAATTCTTTTCTTCATATTTAAATAACTACTCCTTTTTGATAAGACTTTATTATTGTACCAAAAAAACAGACGGTTTATATTACGCGATTGTTACAATTATGTTTAAATTTTAATTTAATCTAAAAACAATTTTCGCAAGGGTTTTTGACATACAAAAAAGACAAGAATATTAAATACCAAAGTCGGAGCAAGGTTATAAGTAATGAAAAATGACAAAGAGACATCTGTAAAACCATACAAAAAGGAAAGAAAATAGCTTAAAATATTAAAAAAGAAAATAAAAATCAGATAAATTACTAAATTGCTGAAAAACCCAGTCATCTGTCTGCTGTCCAACTTGCCTATGAAAAAAGTGAGAAATGGCAAAACAAGTGTGACAACACCAATATGATTAAGATAATAAAAATCAAACAGCAGTCCGATAACGGTTGACTCAAAAAAAATAAATGCTGAACTGTTATTATGACAAGTAAAGAGCAGAGCAGCCAGAAAAAGCTGGCTGGATATAATAACATAATAGTTAAAGAGTGAATTAAGCAAATAGGAAAATTGGCCGTCTACCAGTAATAATATAAAAATCAAGAAGACTAAACAATATTTATTTTTTACCCAAGATATCATTTTTCACCTACAACAGTTACATATGCTATATCAGAAAAGTCTGCTGCTGGAATAATATAAAGTTTTCTGTTTAAGCTGTCTTTAGCGTCCTCAACTTCACCGACAGTTCCAACTGATATGTTAGCTGTCGTTTTACCATCTAATCCACTAGTAGCAACTTGACTGCCTGTATCAATTTTTTCCGAAGAATTTAACTCGGAGACTAAGAATAAATTTTCCTCAGAGTCATAGGACATGAGTATGCCATAGACATTGCCGCTTGAAGTTGAAATTTTTACAGGAATGTCTAGGTTTGAGCCGCTGGAAAATAGATTAATACTTGCTGTTGTCTGACTTGTACTGGCCACTTTCCCGATGAGGCCGTTTTCAGCAGCAACCAGCATGCCGTTTTCCACACCGGATTTTTTCCCAGCATTTATAGTCAGAGAATCATACCAGGAAACTGGGCTGCGGACAATTACTTGAGCTGAAACAGATGCTGACGGAAGATCATTCGCATTCTCTAATACTTTCTTTAATTCAGCGTTTTCTTCTGTCAAATCATCAACAAGCTTTTGCTGATCTGTCAGCTCGTCTATCCGTTTTTTTAAAGCTTCATTTTCAGAATAAGTGTCCAGTAGGGAAGAAATATTTTCACCCAAAGCATTAACATACCGAAAAGGTATAGCAATAACATAATCAACCCTTGAAACCACTGAATTGACAGGCTTAGCAATTGCAGAAATAACCGAAGAATTCCTCAAAATAAAGAAAAGAAATGTAAAAAAAATAAGCACACTAACTACACAAAAAAGAATAAATCGAGACAACCGCAACTTTTTCATTCTAACCCTCAAACAATCCCTTACCAAGCTCAAAAAATAAATAAAACGAGATATCATAAAGATAATCTCGTTTAAAACAGTACGGAGAATAAGGGATTCGAACCCTTGCGCCGGTTACCCGACCTAACGATTTAGCAAACCGTCCTCTTCAGCCTCTTGAGTAATTCTCCATCTACAACTATATAATGGGCACGAGTGGACTTGAACCACCGACCTCACGCTTATCAGGCGTGCGCTCTAACCAGCTGAGCTACGCGCCCAAGAAAAACTTGGGGACCAAAATCATAAAAAGCGGGTGACGAGAATCGAACTCGCGACAACAGCTTGGAAGGCTGTAGTTTTACCACTAAACTACACCCGCATAATCATGGCGCGGGACGGAATCGAACCGCCGACACATGGAGCTTCAATCCATTGCTCTACCAACTGAGCTACCGAGCCAAAAAGAATACCCAATTGCGGGAGCAGGATTTGAACCTGCGACCTTCG
>NZ_JBFQEG010000046.1:0-4465 GCF_040930515.1 Streptococcus huangxiaojuni | reverse complement strand
TAGAGGGAGAAGCTTACACCAATGTCAAAACCTACGGCAGTACCGTCGTCACTCCGCTGGCAAAAGGGTTTATTCTCTTAGCTGATGCCGCTAAGACGGATACCCAGCTTCTGCCCGACCGTTACCGCTCGGATGTTGGCAGTGAGGATCTGGATGAGGATACGCTAACGGCGCAGATCAGTGCCTATCAATCTACGATCGATGCCAATAATACGACATTGGGGAAGATGGAGGCAGATGATCCCAACAAGTCCTCTGTGCAGTCGGCTGTAAACGACGACACGGCAGAGAAGGGGAAGCTGGAAGAAAAGCTGAGGAAGCTTAGGGAGTACGATGCGGCTTCATCAGGTTTTTTTGATGATATTGCGGACTTGGAGACTAATATCAATACGGGTTTGTCTCAGCTCCAGACAGACGTTGCTGCTTTTAATGGCAGCTTTACTATTCCGAGTAAGAAAGCATTGAACTGGACAAAGGCCATCAATACCAAGTGGGAAAAACGGACCCTAGTCATGAATTATGTTAATACCTATGGGTTTGATATTGAGACAGCCAAGCAGATTATTCAGGTGAAGCAGGGGATTGATAAGAAATTTCCGGATATGTCTCAGGAAGAGAAGGATTACCTGCTATTGCTTCTGCTAGGGCAAACTACTACAGAATATGATAATTTTCTTTGGCATAACACGGCAGGAAATTTTCGTGATTATTTTAATAACGTTTCTGATGTAGAAGATGCATATAAAGAATTAGGTTTAACAGATGAGGAAACTAAGAAATTAGTTTATAATCTTCGTATTCAGCATGAAGTCACTTCTGGTGCCTATGATGATTATGAGCATTTATCTTCTGAGCAAAGAAAAAATTTTAAAAAAAGTGCAGAAGAAGCATACGGCATAACGATGACAGACACAGAATTTCAAGAATTTTGGAACGAAAAATATTCTAGTTTTAGAGCTAAAGGGAATGATGAGGAAACCTCAAAAGGAGTTCCCGGTCCTGGTAATAATGCTGATTTTACGCATCAATCAATGACTATGGCCACTCACTTAAAGCCAGATTTTGCTTTGGCTCATTTATTAGGTGGAAAGGATAACGCAGAAGATTTAGCCGGTTGGGAAGGTGATACAACTACAAATGCAGAGAAAACTCCTAGTATTGGTAATGATGACTATAAATCTGATTTGGATTCGGTTAATATTGTTGAAAGAATGAAGAAAAATAACCAAAGCTATCTAGAAGCAAGTAATGATTATTATCATGAACTTGAATCAGGTAAAACTAACCGTGCGGATGAGTTTACGAATCATCAAAGCCTTGATGAAGTTAAGGATACAATTTTTAGAAGTCTAGTTCCTCAAAAAGTTTATCAAATTGCTCCAGATGTTTGGGGAACAAAAGATAGAACAGAAGAAGAAAGTATGACTTATCTTAAGGAGAATTACCCAGAGTCTTATAATTTTATTAAGAGTTTAGAGCAAAGTAAAGGAGATCTTAATGAGTAAACAAAAAGGTTATTTAATAAAAAAGGTTCTCCTTCTTGCTGCTTTACTGCTGATATGTTTAGGAGGTGTAGTGACTGCTATGAGTTGGGGTACTAGAAAAGAAAATATTTTTGAAGAAATGTATTACAATGAATATTACAGTGCTACTAAATGGTTTTTTTATCCTAAATTTGCTTGGCGAAAGGCTGAGAATATTGCTGGCCAAGAGGCAACTACTCTAAATTCAATGAATGAGACGAATGAACAATACCAGGCGGATGCTGTTTCAGATCAATTAGAAAAACTAAACCTCTCCTTTCGTTTTCCAGATGGGGAAGCAAAGAATGGGACTGTCTCTATTTTGATGGTATTCAAGTTATCTAATTCTGAAAATGTACATGTGAATTATCTCTATTCTTTAAAAGAAAAGACATTGGTACAATCAATTTCTGAATTCATTGATCATCAGGAATTGACGAATAAAGAGATAATACAATCTAACCTTAAAGCAGCTGGTAGCAGTTTGGAACAGATAGAACAATTGGGTAATAATTTTTTAAAGCATACAGTTCTTAAGGATTGGTGTTCTGTTTATGATAGCCGTTTCTCAGTTGATGACTGGGGTGATGTCAAAGTAGTGACGAAGTGGTAAAGAACGGTGATAAAGCTATTTAAGCGAAATCGGAGATTTTTGGCTCATCGCCATTTTCATACGGATTTTTAAACAGCCGTTGTATCTTGGTGGAATTGAACACGGCCTAAACGCTGCGAGAAAAAGGCAGTCCTCCCTTGAGTCTTTAGTGACTCGGCGGTCAGGCTCCTATTTTCTCTTTGCGTTTTTAAACGGCCTTTGTATCTTATGAAAGGACAATGATTTTATGGTCAAAATGGTCTTAGGCAGTTCAGACAGCCAAGCTTCTTCAGTAGCCAGTCTGGCTGACAATTATACTTCAGGCTTTAGCAGTATCATCAGCGCTATAGAGAATCTAGCGAATGCGGATGGCTTAGAAGGCGAGGCTTACACCAATGTCAAAACCTACGGCAGTACCGTCGTCACTCCGCTGGCAAAAGGGTTTATTCTCTTAGCTGATGCCGCTAAGACGGATACCCAGCTTCTGCCCGACCGTTACCGCTCGGATGTTGGCAGTGAGGATCTGGATGAGGATACGCTAACGGCGCAGATCAGTGCCTATCAATCTACGATCGATGCCAATAATACGACATTGGGGAAGATGGAGGCAGATGATCCCAACAAGTCCTCTGTGCAGTCGGCTGTAAACGACGACACGGCAGAGAAGGGGAAGCTGGAAGAAAAGCTGAGGAAGCTTAGGGAGTACGATGCGGCTTCATCAGGTTTTTTTGATGATATTGCGGACTTGGAGACTAATATCAATACGGGTTTGTCTCAGCTCCAGACAGACGTTGCTGCTTTTAATGGCAGCTTTACTATTCCGAGTAAGAAAGCATTGAACTGGACAAAGGCCATCAATACCAAGTGGGAAAAACGGACCATAGTCATGGATTATGTTAATACCTATGGGTTTGATAGAGCTACTGCGGAAACTCTTTATAAGCTGCAAGAAGGAATTCTAGAAAAAGCTGATAAGGAGAATTGGAGCAATAAGAAAGTTTTGTATGAATATAACCGACTGATTGCTTCCTTCGCACCAGACAGCTATGTTTCCACTCGCTGGAAAGCGATTTGCGGAACAGAAGAAAAGGAGGAACGGGATAAGCTATGTAAAGAATATGGATTATCAAGCGGAGATATCGAGACTCTTGAAAAGGGAATTGTAACACAACATACAGATTCCGAGGTTTCCAAGGACTTTGCCCACGAGGCGGTTCAGATTGCCGCTTTTACAGAGGAGAGCTGGGATTTTATTTCAACAGATAATGCGGTTCATAACTTATCCCATATAGTTAATGAAGGCTTAGAACATGAGGAAATCTCTTTTAAAGGTGATGTGGATTCTGGGCGATACAGCGACTCAGATTTTAATTCTGACTTAGATGCTATTAATTATTATAAACGGGCAACTGCAGATAAGGCCGACAGAGATGATATTTTTACGATTGGTGCGGACTATAATTCCGGTATTTCTGATAACAGTATCAATCGTGTCAATGAATTTTATGACAATTACGATTATTCTGGTATTATTTTTGGCTGGGGCAAGAAATCAGGTGAAGATGTTGTGGAAGATATTATTGAAGACGAAACTATTGGAAGCAACCATATTTCGTCACCGTATAGCGATGACGAAAAAGAAAAGCATAAAAAAGATTTCTATGATTATTTAGAACGAGGAGAGAAGAAAAATGTCAAGTAAACGAAAAAAACACCTTATTCTGAGCATTTTTATGCTTCTCCCTCTTTTAGCCGGAGGACTGCTTTGGGGTTATCTCCACTATCAATCGGGCGCTTTTCAGAGAGCTTATGAGCACGGCAACACCTATGAGCAGCTGAACAGTTTAATGAACACCACCCGCTATGCGGAAGCAGTTCGACAAGCTGGTTATGACGTTGATAACTATGGCCTTAAGATGAATAATCGGATTGATAGTTTAACGACTAAGACGAAACCTGCGGTTGTCATTAGTGTGCCGACAAAGAGCGGCGTGTTTGCTCGTATGGATATTAATGCAGATGAGGATCTTATGCTGGAATTTGATGAGAGGATGAAACTGAAGACTATTGTTTATGGAAAAGGTGGTGAAAATCTACACAACAATGAAATTCCCAAAGACGACCGCGATAAGTATGAAGCATTTGTCCGTGAAGCCATGGAAAAGACGATTGAGGACATTCATGACAGTATGTCTCGTTAGACAATGGAGGGAGGAATAATAATATGGTCAAAATGGTCTTAGGCAGCTCAGACACTCAAGCCTCATCAGTAGCCAGTCTGGCTGATAATTATACCTCAGGCTTTAACAGTATCATCAGCGCTATAGAGAATCTAGCTAATGCGGATGGT
>NZ_JBFQEG010000045.1:0-5219 GCF_040930515.1 Streptococcus huangxiaojuni | reverse complement strand
AGCTAAGCAACTCCCTTATCTCGCAGGGGGAAACCCCCAACTACTTCCGGCGTGCTAGGGCTTAACGACTGTGGTCGGCATGGGTACAGGTGTATCCCCTAGGCTAGCGTCACTTAACTCTTCTTATCACCCCTAGTCCATTCAAAATTGAATACCTCTTAAACCCTTCACGCTCCTTTAACCTCTCGGTTAAGTCCTCGAGCTATTAGTACTGGTCCGCTCAATAGCTCACACTACTTACACTCCCAGCCTATCTACCTGTTCGTCTCTCAGGGCTCTTATTAACTTGCGTTATGGGAAATCTCATCTTGAGGCAGGCTTCACACTTAGATGCTTTCAGCGTTTATCCTTCCCCTACTTAGCTACCCAGCTGTGCCCTTGGCAGAACAACTGGTACACCAGCGGTAAGTCCACTCCGGTCCTCTCGTACTAGGAGCAGCCCCTCGCAAATTTCCTACGCCCGCGACGGATAGGGACCGAACTGTCTCACGACGTTCTGAACCCAGCTCGCGTGCCGCTTTAATGGGCGAACAGCCCAACCCTTGGGACCGACTTCAGCCCCAGGATGCGACGAGCCGACATCGAGGTGCCAAACCTCCCCGTCGATGTGAACTCTTGGGGGAGATAAGCCTGTTATCCCCAGGGTAGCTTTTATCCGTTGAGCGATGGCCCTTCCATACGGTGCCACCGGATCACTAAGCCCGACTTTCGTCCCTGCTCGACTTGTCTGTCTCGCAGTCAAGCTCCCTTCTGCCTTTACACTCTCCGATTGATTTCCATCCAATCTGAGGGAACCTTTGGGCGCCTCCGTTACCTTTTAGGAGGCGACCGCCCCAGTCAAACTGCCCGTCAGACACTGTCTCCGTAGATGTTCAACCTACCGGGTTAGAGTAGCCATAACACAAGGGTAGTATCCCAACAACGCCTCCAGAGAAACTGGCGTCCCTCCTTCTTTGGCTCCTACCTATCCTGTACATGTCTTACAGATACGCAATATCAAACTGCAGTAAAGCTCCATGGGGTCTTTCCGTCCTGTCGCGGGTAACCTGCATCTTCACAGGTACTAAAATTTCACCGAGTCTCTCGTTGAGACAGCGCCCAAATCATTACGCCTTTCGTGCGGGTCGGAACTTACCCGACAAGGAATTTCGCTACCTTAGGACCGTTATAGTTACGGCCGCCGTTTACTGGGGCTTCAATTCACACCTTCGGACTAATCCTTAGCGCTCCTCTTAACCTTCCAGCACCGGGCAGGCGTCACCCCCTATACATCATCTTGCGATTTCGCAGAGAGCTGTGTTTTTGATAAACAGTTGCTTGGGCCTCTTCACTGCGGCTGACCTCTCAGTCAGCACCCCTTCTCCCGAAGTTACGGGGTCATTTTGCCGAGTTCCTTAACGAGAGTTCGCTCGCTCACCTGAGGCTACTCGCCTCGACTACCTGTGTCGGTTTGCGGTACGGGTGGTATCATTCGGCGCTAGAAGCTTTTCTTGGCAGTGGGACATCACTCACTTCGCTACTCTCACTTCGCTCCCCTTAACAGCTCAATGGACCTGATAGAAGCATTTGACTCCTACCCCACCTCACTGCTTGGCCGGACTCTTCCAATCGTCCGGTTGAGCTAGCCTCCTGCGTCCCTCCTTCACTCCTGATACCAGTACAGGAATATCAACCTGTTGCCCATCGGATACACCTGTCGGTCTCTCCTTAGGTCCCGACTAACCCAGGGCGGACGAGCCTTCCCCTGGAATCCTTAGTCTTTCGGTGGACAGGATTCTCACCTGTCTTGCGCTACTCATACCGGCATTCTCACTTCTATACGCTCCAGTGCTCCTCTCGGTACACCTTCTCCGCCTATAGAACGCTCTCCTACCATACCCTTTTTTAGGTATCCACAGCTTCGGTAAACTATTTCAGCCCCGGTACATTTTCGGCGCAGGGGCACTCGACTAGTGAGCTATTACGCACTCTTTGAATGAATAGCTGCTTCTAAGCTAACATCCTAGTTGTCTCTGCACCCCCACATCCTTTTCCACTTAATAGTTATTTGGGGACCTTAGCTGGTGGTCTGGGCTGTTTCCCTTTCGACTACGGATCTTAGCACTCGCAGTCTGACTGCCGGGCATAAATCTATGGCATTCGGAGTTTATCTGAGTTTGGTAATCCGAGAAGGACCCCTTACCCAAACAGTGCTCTACCTCCATCATTCTTAACCCGACGCTAGCCCTAAAGCTATTTCGGAGAGAACCAGCTATCTCCAAGTTCGTTTGGAATTTCTCCGCTACCCACAAGTCATCCAAGCACTTTTCAACGTGCCCTGGTGCGGGCCTCCAGTGCGCTTTACCGCACCTTCACCCTGCTCATGGGTAGGTCACTTGGTTTCGGGTCGACATCCAGATACTCCTCGCCCTTTTCAGACTCGGTTTCCCTACGGCTCCGTCTCTTCAACTTAACCTCGCATCTAAACGTCACTCGCCGGTTCATTCTACAAAAGGCACGCTCTCACCCATTAACGGGCTCGAACTTCTTGTAAGCACACGGTTTCAGGGGCTCTTTCACTCCCCTTCCGGGGTTCTTTTCACCTTTCCCTCACGGTACTGGTTCACTATCGGTCACTAGGGAGTATTTAGGGTTGGGAGATGGGCCTCCCAGCTTCCGACGAGATTCCTCGTGTCTCGCCGTACTCAGGATACTGCTGGCTCTTAAGCATCATTTCAAATACGAGGCTCTTACTCTCTCTGGCTGACCTTCCCAGATCATTCTTCTATCATCCTTAAAACCCCTCTGCAGTCCTTCAACCCCGAAGTGTAAACACTCCGGTTTGCCCTCCTGCCCTTTCGCTCGCCGCTACTCAGGCAATCGCGTTTGCTTTCTCTTCCTGCAGCTACTGAGATGTTTCAGTTCACCGCGTCTTCCTTCCTCTGCCCTTTACAGACAGGGATGTCAGGCTTCACCTGACGGGTTCCCCCATTCGGACATCTCTGGATCTCCGCTTACTTACAGCTCCCCAAAGCATTTCGTCGTTCGTCACGTCCTTCTTCGGCTCCTAGTGCCTAGGCATCCACCGTGCGCCCTTACTAACTTAACCTTATTCTCGTTTCTCGGTTTTTTCAGCGTTTCGGTTTCTTTTTCTTCCATCTATCATGGCCTGAACCATCATAAATGGGTTGAGGTATTCAATTTTCAATGGACTAGTCTCAATCGCTCGGCGATTGATCATGGTGCTTAATCTAGAATAAACGCATGACTAACAGCTTACTCTCGCAAACCGCCATCACTCGCTTCCCCTAGATTATGGAGCCTAGCGGGATCGAACCGCTGACCTCCTGCGTGCAAAGCAGGCGCTCTCCCAGCTGAGCTAAGGCCCCCCTTGACCTCTCAAAACTAAATAAGACCGCAACGTGCATCCCGTTTCCTTAGAAAGGAGGTGATCCAGCCGCACCTTCCGATACGGCTACCTTGTTACGACTTCACCCCAATCATCTATCCCACCTTCGGCGGCTGGCTCCCTAAGGTTACCTCACCGACTTCGGGTGTTACAAACTCTCGTGGTGTGACGGGCGGTGTGTACAAGGCCCGGGAACGTATTCACCGCGGCGTGCTGATCCGCGATTACTAGCGATTCCGACTTCATGGAGGCGAGTTGCAGCCTCCAATCCGAACTGAGATTGGCTTTCAGAGATTAGCTGGCCGTCACCGACTCGCAACTCGTTGTACCAACCATTGTAGCACGTGTGTAGCCCAGGTCATAAGGGGCATGATGATTTGACGTCATCCCCACCTTCCTCCGGTTTATTACCGGCAGTCTGGCTAGAGTCCCCAACTGAATGATGGTAACTAACCATAAGGGTTGCGCTCGTTGCGGGACTTAACCCAACATCTCACGACACGAGCTGACGACAACCATGCACCACCTGTCTCCTCTGTCCCGAAAGAAAAGTCTATCTCTAGACCCGTCAGAGGGATGTCAAGACCTGGTAAGGTTCTTCGCGTTGCTTCGAATTAAACCACATGCTCCACCGCTTGTGCGGGCCCCCGTCAATTCCTTTGAGTTTCAACCTTGCGGTCGTACTCCCCAGGCGGAGTGCTTATTGCGTTGGCTCCGGCACTAAGCCCCGGATAGGGCCTAACACCTAGCACTCAGCGTTTACGGCGTGGACTACCAGGGTATCTAATCCTGTTTGCTCCCCACGCTTTCGAGCCTCAGCGTCAGTAACAGACCAGAGAGCCGCTTTCGCCGCCGGTGTTCCTCCATATATCTACGCATTTCACCGCTACACATGGAATTCCACTCTCCCCTTCTGTACTCAAGTCCCGCAGTTTCAAAAGCATACATTGGTTAAGCCAATGCCTTTGACTTCTGACTTACGAAACCGCCTGCGCTCCCTTTACGCCCAATAAATCCGGACAACGCTCGGGACCTACGTATTACCGCGGCTGCTGGCACGTAGTTAGCCGTCCCTTCCTCGTATGTTACCGTCACTGTGTGAGCTTTCCACTCTCACACCCGTTCTTCTCATACAACAGAGCTTTACGAAACGAATTCCTTCTTCACTCACGCGGCGTTGCTCGGTCAGGGTTCCCCCCATTGCCGAAGATTCCCTACTGCTGCCTCCCGTAGGAGTCTGGGCCGTGTCTCAGTCCCAGTGTGGCCGTTCACCCTCTCAGGCCGGCTATGTATCATCGCCTTGGTAGGCCTCTACCCTACCAACTAGCTAATACAACGCAGGTCCATCTCTCAGTGATGCTCTTGCACCTTTTAATCTTCTAACAGGCGTTAAAAAATTTTATGCGGTATTAGCTATCGTTTCCAATAGTTATCCCCCGCTAAAAGACAGGTTACCTACGCGTTACTCACCCGTTCGCGACTCACTAGTCTGCCCATTAATACCTTAATCGACAAACTGTGCGTTCCACTTGCATGTATTAGGCACGCCGCCAGCGTTCGTCCTGAGCCAGGATCAAACTCTCATTCGAATTTGAGCTTTACTCGTTTTCTACTGTCGCTGACAGTTCTTTTTCTTGTTTTCAGGTTAATTCCTTAACCCGCACGTCTTGGTCTTATTCAGTTCTCAAAGGTCACCATTGCCTCCTTTGAGACAACTCCTTTATTCTAGCAAATCATACGAGAGCTGTCAAGGACTTTTTCCTTTTTTCCCCTCAGACTCTCTCTGACAGCTCAATTAGTATAGCATCTCTTCTCATCTATTGTCAAGGGG
>NZ_JBFQEG010000044.1:0-6470 GCF_040930515.1 Streptococcus huangxiaojuni | reverse complement strand
AGGAGAGAAAGAAACAACCATGAGTCCATTCCATGACTCTATTGTTCTGGAAAACCTTGCAATAGTCAAGCTATAAAATTGTTAACACTTGGGATTGAAAATCCCCATAAACTTATTTTACGAGGAGTGGTATTGTGGAATTAGCTGAAATTCGTCAAAAAATAGCAGAAAATCAAGAGAAGTTGACTGACTTCAGGAGGTCTCTTTGACTTAGAGCGATTGGAAGAAGAGATTGCCCTTCTTGAACATCAAATGACTGAACCGGATTTTTGGGATGACAATAAAGCTGCTCAGAAAACATCGCAGGAACTCAGTGAGCTGAAATCAACCTACGAAACCTTTCAAAATATGGCCGAGCTGTGTGATGAAACAGAGCTCCTTCTGGAAATGCTTCCGGAGGATTCGTCTTTGCAAAAGGAATTAGAGGAAAAGCTGGCTGAGCTGGCTAAAATCATGGCTAATTATGAGATGACTCTGCTTTTATCAGAGCCTTACGACCATAATAATGCTGTTTTGGAGATTCACCCGGGTTCAGGCGGGACTGAGGCCCAAGATTGGGGAGATATGCTTTTGCGTATGTATACCCGTTTTGGTAATGCTAATGGTTTCGCGGTTGAGCTTTTAGATTATCAGGCCGGTGATGAGGCTGGCATTAAGTCAGCTACTTTAGCCTTTACTGGAGCTAATGCTTACGGACTTTTGAAGTCAGAAATGGGCGTGCACCGATTGGTGCGCATCTCTCCTTTTGATTCTGCAAAACGCCGTCATACTTCTTTTGCGTCAGTTGAAGTGATGCCTGAGCTCGACGATACTATCGAGGTAACCATCCGAGACGATGATATCAAGATGGATACTTTTCGTTCCGGCGGTGCCGGCGGTCAAAATGTCAATAAAGTTTCCACCGGTGTCCGTCTGACTCATATCCCGACAGGGCTTGTGGCAGCATCAACGGTTGACCGTACCCAGTATGGTAACCGTGAACGAGCGATGAAACTTCTTCAGGCTAAGCTTTATCAGTTAGAAGAAGAAAAAAAGGCAGAGGAGATTGATGCCCTCAAAGGGGATAAAAAAGAGATTACCTGGGGCAGTCAGATTCGTTCCTATGTCTTTACGCCTTATACGATGGTCAAAGACCATCGAAGTGGATATGAAATCGCTCAGGTTGATCGAGTGATGGACGGTGAACTGACAGGCTTTATTGATGCCTATCTCAAGTGGCGAATGGCTGATTAGGTATTTATTTCTGTCAATATGAGATGCTGGCTGGACTGGCAGTGCCTTGTGATGAGGGGCTTGCATGGACAGTCAGCAATATGAAAATGAATAAGTTTTAGTCGGTCTTATACTTTTTGCGCAGAAGAGTTAAGATCATACGTCAAGACTTTTTCTGCGTTAAAAATTTAAAGAAAAGGAAAGAAAAACATGGCTTTAATTGAAATGAACGGTGTCAGCAAAAAGTACCACCGTTCAACCACTGCCCTGAGAGATATTACTATTTCGGTGGATCAGGGTGAATTTGTTTATCTTGTTGGTCCGTCTGGAGCAGGGAAATCAACGTTTATCAGACTGCTTTACCGGGAAGAAGCGCATACTAAAGGAACGCTCAGGGTTGGCGAGTTTAATCTGGATAAAATAAAGAAACGGGAAATCCCTATGCTGCGCCGCAGTATTGGAGTTGTTTTCCAAGATTATAAACTGCTTCCGGCCAAAACGGTCTATGAAAATGTTGCATATGCGATGCAGGTTATCGGTGCCAAAAAACGTGACATTCACAGACGCGTTACGGAGGTTCTTGATTTAGTCGGATTGAAACACAAGATGCGTTCTTTCCCCGATCAGCTGTCAGGCGGTGAGCAGCAGCGTGTCGCTATTGCCCGGGCAATTGTCAATAACCCTAAAGTACTGATTGCCGATGAACCGACAGGAAACCTTGACCCCGAAATTGCTTGGGAAATTATGCAGCTTCTGGAGCGGATTAATGTCCAAGGAACGACTGTGTTAATGGCAACTCATAACAGCCAAATTGTTAACTCACTTCGCCATCGCGTTGTCGCAATTGAAGATGGTCGTGTGGTACGTGATGAAGAGGAAGGAGAATACGGTTACGATGATTAAAAACTTTTTCCATCACTTATGGGAATCAATGAAAAGTTTGAAGCGTAATTTTTGGATGACACTGGCTTCGGTCAGTTCGGTGACAATTACGCTGACTCTGCTGGGCATTTTCGGTGCAGTTCTGCTCAACACTGAACGTTTGGCAAGCGGGATTGAAAATAATATTCAAATCAATACTTATCTGCATGTTGATTCAACAGATAACTCTGAAACGACAACTGATCCTGCCGGTCAGACGATTGCCAATGAAAATTATCACAAAGTTTATGATCAGATTGCGGCCTTGTCAGGGGTTAAATCCATCACCTTTTCCAGCAAGGATGAGCAGCTGAAGCAGCTTCAGGATACCTATGGTGATGACTGGTCACTGTTTGACGGCGATTCTAACCCTCTGCAGGATGTTTATATTGTTGAAGCAGCTGACCCTGAGGATGTCAAAACCATTGCAGACAGTATTAGCGGGATCGAAGGTGTGGAATCTGTTGATTATGGCGGTTCTGATTCGGACCAGCTTTTCAGATTTGCTAACTTAATACGGACCTGGGGTCTTATCGGTACTGGTTTGCTTGTTTTTGTAGCTGTCTTTTTGATTTCAAACACGATTCGGATTACCATCATTTCAAGACGCCGCGATATCGAAATTATGCGGCTGGTTGGTGCTAAAAATTCTTATATTCGCGGTCCTTTCTTTTTTGAAGGTGCTTGGGTTGGCTTTTTAGGGGCAATCATTCCTTCACTGATTGTTTACTTCCTTTATTTATATGTATACAGAGCCTTCAGCCCAAGTTTGGAGCTGCAGAGCCTCTCGCTGTACGAACCCGGCTTTTTCATTCCGTCCTTAATTGGTGTTCTGTTTCTTATCGGTATTGTTATCGGATCAATCGGTTCACTGCTTTCAATGCGCCGCTATTTGAAATTCTAAAATAGCAGTCGATCAAAAAAACCTGCCTTTTAAAGGCAGGTTTTTTTAGGTAGCAAAAGGACTTGCCAAGAAACAAACTGGCAAGTTTAGCTGCAGAAAGGGTGAGTCTGGCCGCGTCAACCGCTTGAATATCCGGCTGCTTTTAGCCATTTTACTGTAAAAAAGGATTGAAATTTTTTTCATGAGCAATGGTAGTATTCATTCCATGGCCGGGATAGACTTTATAGTGATTGGGCAGAGTGAAAAGTTTCTGCTTAATACTGGAGATCAGTGTCTCCAAATCACCGGTCGGCAAATCGGTCCGTCCGATAGTTTCCTTAAAGAGAGCATCTCCTGTCAAAACCAGCTCATCGTCAGGGAAAATAAAGGAGACCCCTCCGGCAGAATGGCCCGGCGTTTCAACAACAGTAAAATGAAAACCGGCAATGTGATAGGGAATTTGATAAGTAAAATAGTGCTCTGCAGGCCGTGCAGTGATGTCTGCCATATCTTGATGCCGATCAAGGCCTGAAAGATTGTCTTTCGGGGAGCCCAGCCAGTCGGCTTCTTTTTCTGAGACATAAACCGGCGGGCTGCCGAAAGAATCACGCACAAGATCCAGACTCATAATATGATCGTAATGTGTATGGGTCAGAAGGATAGCAGCTAGGGGCTTTTTTAAGGTTTTGATTCGCTCAATAATCGCACTGCCCTTGCTTCCGGGATCAACTAGGATAAGGGCCTGCTCATTACAGAGAATATAGGTGTTTTCACGGGCAACCGGATTTAGTAATTTATAAACTTCCATATCTTTTAGTGTAACAAAAAATCCTTGATTTTAAAATAAAAAGCAAGGTCTTTTGCGCTTTTTAAAGGGAGCTGTTTTTGAAGGCTTATGCCTGCCAATTCTCTTTATTTGAAGAGACAGCTCACTGGAAATTATCTGAATTGATATTATTTTCAGAAAACTTACTAGAAATCAGCCTTGAATTATGGTACACTGGAAGAAAAACAAAAATGAGGTAAATGAAATGACAAGACCAATGAATTTTGTGATGATTTCTCCCCATTTTCCTGCTAATTTCGAGACATTTGCTCATCGGCTGCATGAAAGTGGTTTTCATACACTTGGTATTGCAGATGCTCCTTATGACGAGTTAAGCACCGGTCTCCGGGAAAACCTGACAGAATACTATCGTGTAGATAATATGGAAGATTATGATCAGGTTTACCGCGCAGTAGCATATTTTGCTCATAAATACGGCCGGATTGACCGTATAGAATCACACAATGAATATTGGCTGGAATTGGATGCTGCTTTACGGACGGATTTCAATGTTTTTGGCTATAAAAATCAAGATATGCTAGCCATTAAAACTAAGGCACAGATGAAGGAGATTTTCCGCCAGCATGGGCTGAAGGTTGCCAGAGGCCGAGTATTCCATACAGATGATGAGGCGCGTGCCCTCGCTGCTGAACTAGGTTTTCCTGTTATTATTAAACCCAATTCCGGTGTCGGTGCTTCGGATACCTATAAACTGAGATCTCCCGAAGCCTTAGAAGACTTTTTTACTTATAAAAATGCCGATGTCGAGTATATCATGGAAGAATTCGTTGAAGGCGATATTATAACCTTTGACGGCTTAACAGACCATGATGGCAATATTGTCTTTTATTCCAGTTTGGAATACTCTGAGGCAGTACTGGCAACCGTGGAAAAAGATCATGACATGTTTTACTATGTACCGCGGGTTATTGCTGATGATTTGATCCAAGCCGGTAAAATCTGCGTCGACGCTTTCAAGGTCAAGGAACGTTTCTTCCATTTTGAATTTTTCCGTCTCAAGGAGACCAAAGAGCTGATTGCACTTGAAGTTAATTGCCGGCCGCCCGGCGGACTGACTATTGATATGTGGAATTATGCTAATGATTTTGATATCTTTAGAGAATATGCCAATATCGTACGGGATAATATTTTTGAAGCTGAAATTACACGTCCTTACAATGTTGTTTATATTTCCCGTAAAGCTAATCAGAATTATGCTCACAGTGTTAATACTGTTGTTGATAAATTCAGGCCCAATATTATCAGCGTAGAGGCAGTACCGGGCATTTTTTCTAAAATTATGGGAGAGGTGGGAATCCTAGCTCGAACAGAGAAAATAGAAGAAATGCGCGATATTGTTCAATTTGCACATGCTAAGCAGTAAAAATGCAGCATTACCAATAAAAGAAAGTGCTCAGACAGGTATAAGTCAAATCCCTTTGCCATAGCCGCTTGCAGTCTGCCTAAATCAGCTTTTATTAAGATTTTTACAGTCTGTTAAATAAGACAGTCAAATCCAGAAGCAGCATGATTTCATTTAAAATTAAAAAACAGCAAAAAGCTGTAAGACCGCTGTATTTGTCTGTGGGCCGAAGCGGCGTGGGAGGGGCTGTCCCAGTCGCTTGAGATAACATTAAGGAGAGAAGAAAAAATTATGCATTTTGAAAGAAGAAGTCACTGGTCCGGGGAACTCGGCCGGGAAATGTATTTTAATATCTACGGCCATGCCGGAAAACCGATAGTTGTTTTTCCTTCATCAGGGGGGAGTCAAAATGAATACGGTGATTTTGGCATGATCGAAGCCTGCCAGCATTTCATTGACCGCGGTCTTATTCAGTTCTACACTCCGGAATCGTACGATAGTGAATCCTGGCTGAATTTAGGAAAATCCGGTCACGACATGGCTTTAGCCCATGAAGCCTATGACCGTTACATTGTCAATGAACTGGTTCCGCTTATCCGCTATGAGTCCGGCTGGCAGGGGGGCCTTGCTGCAACTGGCTGTTCAATGGGAGCTTATCATACCGTTAATTTTGCCTTACGCCACCCTGATCTTTTCGATCTTTCTATCGCACTTTCAGGTGTTTATGATGCCCGCTTTTTTACAGGAGAATACTTTGGCGATAATGCCGTTTACTACAATTCTCCTATTGATTATCTTTGGAACCAAAATGATCCGTGGTTTCTTTATCATTACAGGAAGAATCGCTTTGTCATTGCTGTTGGCCGAGGGGCTTGGGAAGAGCCGCATATCGCAGATACCAAACGCTTAGAAGAAGCCTTTGCAGCCAAATCAATTCCTGCTTGGTTTGACTATTGGGGAAAAGATGTTGCTCATGATTGGGATTGGTGGCGCCAGCAGATGCCCTATTTTCTGGGAAAACTTGAAGCAGAAGGCCGGATTTGAGCTTTTAAAATTTCGCTTTTGTTATCCCTCTTCTAATCAGCCACTGCGTCAAACGCATATGTCTAAAAAAGTGAAACGAGGCCGGACCTTTGTCCCAATGTCATTAAGATAAGCTCTCACTCTGTCAAAAAACCTATTCCAAAGCACCTCTATTATGACTGAATTTGGAATAGTTTTATGATTTATAGAATTTAGAGCGCACAAAAGTAAAGGTTTCTCAC
>NZ_JBFQEG010000043.1:0-6505 GCF_040930515.1 Streptococcus huangxiaojuni | reverse complement strand
GCTATCCCTTCCTCTCCCCGCTATCTCACGATAGTCAGGATGCAGAATCGCTATTGGGTTCACCGGTAGCGGGTGTCCCAGAGGACTTGCACCTCAGATGTACAACATGCCCGTCGTACATAAAAAAACCTTATTTCTGTTTAAGACAGAAATAAGGTTTTTTAAGTGCGCATATGAGCTTATGAACTGCTGTTTTTACTCTGTATCATCCATACTCAGTACTGATAAGAAGGCCTCCTGAGGGACTTCAACCGAACCGATGGCTTTCATCCGCTTCTTGCCGGCCTTCTGCTTTTCAAGAAGTTTACGTTTGCGGGATACATCTCCGCCGTAACATTTAGCCAGCACATTTTTGCGCAGGGCTTTAATATCGCTTCTGGCCACAATTTTTTGACCAATTGCTGCCTGAATCGGCACTTCAAACTGCTGGCGCGGAATAATCTTCTTCAGCTTATCGACAATCAGCTTCCCTCGCTCATAAGCAAATTCCTTATGGACAATAAAGCTGAGCGCATCAACCTTGTCACCATTAAGCAAGATATCCATCTTCACCAGCTGAGACGGACGGTACTGAGAAATCTCGTAATCAAAGCTGGCATAGCCCCGTGTGGAGGATTTAAGCTTATCAAAAAAGTCAAAAACAATTTCCGCCAGAGGAATCTGATAGATAACATTCACACGGTTATTATCAATATAATCCATAGTCACAAAATCACCGCGCTTGCGCTGCGCTAATTCCATAACAGCTCCGACAAACTCCTGCGGCACCATAATCTGGGCTTTAACGTAAGGTTCTTCAATTTTTTCTACCTTAGCCGCTTCCGGAAATTCAGACGGATTGGACACTTCCAAAAGTGTCTTATCAGTCGTATGGACATGATAGACAACAGACGGCGCTGTCATAATTAAATCAATATGGAACTCACGCTCCAGCCGCTCCTGAATCACATCCATGTGCAGAAGCCCCAGGAAACCGCAGCGAAAACCAAAGCCTAAAGCCTGTGATGTTTCCGGCTCAAACTGCAGACTGGCATCGTTAAGCTGAAGCTTTTCAAGTGCTTCGCGCAAATCATTGTATTTATTGGAATCAATAGGATAAATCCCCGCAAAAACCATAGGATTCATCTGCTTGTAACCATGCAGCGGAGCAGCTGCCGGTTTATCTGCCAGAGTAATCGTATCACCGACACGTGTGTCAGCAACTGTTTTTATGGAAGCCGCAAGATAGCCGACATCTCCTGTTGCCAAAAAATCACGGCCCACTGCTTTAGGAGTGAAGATCCCAACCTCAGTGACGTCAAAAGTCTTGCCATTAGACATTAGCTGAATTCTATCGCCCGGTCTGACGATACCGTCCATTACCCGAATCTGTAAGATAACACCGCGGTATGCATCATAAACCGAATCGAAAATCAAAGCCTGCAAAGGAGCTGCAACATCTCCCGCAGGAGCTGGTACTTTTTCCACTACCTGCTCCAAAATTTCTTCGATACCTATTCCTGCTTTAGCAGAAGCCAGAACGGCTTCGGAGGCATCGAGACCGATGACATCTTCGATTTCCTGACGGACACCTTCCGGATCAGCGGCCGGCAAATCAATTTTATTAATAACAGGCAGAATTTCCAAATCATTATCCAAAGCCAGGTAGACGTTGGCTAAAGTCTGTGCCTCAATCCCCTGAGCTGCATCTACCACTAAAAGAGCTCCCTCGCAGGCAGCTAAAGAGCGGGACACCTCATAGGTAAAGTCCACATGCCCAGGCGTGTCAATCAGGTGAAAAATATAGCTTTCACCGTCTTTGGCACGGTAGTTCAGTTCGATCGCATTCAGCTTAATGGTAATCCCGCGCTCCCGCTCCAAGTCCATGCTGTCCAAGAGCTGATCCTGCATTTCCCTGCTCGAAACCGTTTCCGTCTGCTCTAAAATACGGTCAGCCAGTGTTGATTTCCCATGGTCAATGTGCGCAATAATAGAAAAATTGCGAATTTTTTCCTGACGCTTACGTAATTCCTGAATATCCATTATTTTCCTATACCTTTAATTCTTACTTTTTATTATAACAAAAAAGCAAGCCCCTTACCACTTGCTGAGAAATTTTACATGGTTAAAAGCCTTTTTTCATACAAATACCGCACTAGCTATTAAGCTAATAGTGCGGCATCTTTTTAGGCAGCTATGCCTCTCTGTCACTTTTAGAAACGTTCACTACTGTACTGATATCAGTCTGCCTTTTTTGATAGATGATATGAAGGTCAGACAGGCTGCAGTTCTGGCTTGGAATTATTTTTTTGATTAGGCAGGACTTCGTCTTTTGTGAAAAAGGTTCTGAGAGGATAACACTGCCATTATTAGTCCAAACAAGGGCATCTGCTTGGTACTCTTCATTAATAAGCAGCTTACTTAGCCAAAGCCTGTCCATACTGTAAAAAGCAGTAACTTCTATCTTATTAACCATTTCGTAATGATTAAGGAGATAAAGGCACAGTCTGTTTTGATCATAAATGAAAACCGATTCTTCCTCAAATTGCAATCTCTTTTCCACCTCTTCTCCTTTTGAATATTTTTACAAAAAATCCATTATCTGTCGGAAATACAAAAAGAGACACTGTTAAGCGGCCTTAAATGCTTTTCTAAAAACACGGTTTAAGATCAGCCCTATTAAACAGCATCTGTCATTCCATTTAGAACCGTCAAACGGCTCAGTCCAGCGTAATTATTTGTCTTCCTTACGCTTTGCTTCTTTAAACCTCTGCTTTAAAACAGAGTTCTTACCTAAAAAAATAGAATCCAAACTAATACCATAGTAATCCGCTACGGCACGAGCTAATTTTACCGGAATATTTGAGCTGTCCTCTTCATATTTCGATAAGGTATCCACAGAGATAGCCAAACTTTCTGCAACTTCTTCAAGACTTAAATCATAATTTACCCTGAGGGCACGTAAGGTCAACTTTTCCACCTTCAGTCTCTCCTTTCCTTGTCCACCTGCTATTGGGTGATTTTCACAGCCAACAGCAGGTGATTTCAGCAGGCTCAGAACCACTATTTTTTACAAGAGCAAGCCAAATTAATGAGCTGGCATTCCGATTTGATTATATCAATCTGCCTATAAACAAATTCATAAAAGATACTCCTATTATAATTCGATTTAAATCACAAGTCAAGACTTTTTTCGCGAAAAATTCTCTTTCTTATTTACAATTGCCAATTAAAACGATATCATGTAATTAAGGATAAAAAACAAACCTATAGGAGGTACCCCATGGGACGCGGTAAATTAACCCCACAAGATTTAGTGGCCATGAAAATTGTATCCGCTAATTTACAGAGACTTTTAAAAGAAAGCGGCGTAAAGCAGGCGGACTTAGCTACAACACTCGATATTCCCAAGAGCAGTTTGAACGAGTATGTTAAAGGCAGAAGTCTGCCGAAATCCGGTAATGTGCAAAAGCTGGCCGATTACTTCGGTCTGAAAAAATCAGAAATCGATCCACGATTCTCACATTACAATTATACTGCTTCGGCTATGCTTGAAAATATCAACAAAGCTGCCAGTCAGCTGAGCGAACAAAGGCAGGAAATTGTGCTTGATTTTGCTCACCAGCAAATAAAAGAGCAGCAGAAAACAGCTGAATCAGATTCTGATACTGATGGTGCTGACAAAAATGGTAATTATCAAAAAGTTGTTCAGAACTATCTGAACGAGGAAGCTAAAGAAGACTAGGCAATCCGATTAAGCAAGAGAAAAAAGCTAAAGACTTATGCCAAACTTGAAACAGCACCTATGAAGATGTCTAGCTTTACGGCAGCATTTCTGACGGTACTGGTGTTTGGGCTGATTATGAAAAGCCTAAAACTACTGACTAGCTTGATTCTGTGCCCAAGCATGGCTTGGCTTTGCGCCTAGGCGGTGACAGCATGGAGCCACTCTTTTATAGCAGTTTCTGTTTCTCAACAATGAAGCTTAATTGAGTTCACTTCTCCTAATCCTCAATATAATGCATCATCTTAAAAATTGTCGGCTAAGCTCAGCCGATAGAAGTTTAAAAACCAGCCCGTATACAGGGCTGGTTTTTAGATTATTTCCGGTCGAAACAGGCAAGACCTGCTTCTGATGATAGATTAGCTATCAGTCCTCTTTAAACCACAAACCGATTTCACGTTTGGCTGAAGCTGCTGAATCCGAACCATGAACAACATTTTCAATAGACTGATTAGCACCAGCCGCTTGAGCAAAATCGCCTCGAATGGTTCCCGGCAAAGCTTCCTGCGGTTTAGTTGCCCCCATCATCAACCGCCAGCTGGCAATAACATCGTTTCCAAACATTACCCCAATCACTAGCGGCCCGCTGGTCATATAAGCAAGCAAATCAGGAAAGAAAGGCTCATCAACCAGGGCAGCATAATGCGCTTTTAACAAATTTTCATCAGCCCGGAACAGCTCTAACCTTTCAATAGCAAATCCTCTCTTTTCAATGCGGCTCAGCACCTCCCCGATTAACCCCCTGCGCACAGCATCAGGTTTAATCATAAAAAATGTCTTCTCCACTTACCCACTCACCTTTCTCCTATTATTTCCTACCATTTTACCATAAAAGCACAGGCGGCGAAAACATCTGCCCTTGATTTTCCTTCCGGCAAATATTGCAGAAAATTGAGCCGTCTAAAATTCCAGTAAAAAAGAAAAGCTCTACTCAGTTATTACCCTTCAATAAGAAGCATAAACGACTGGGAGCGGGACAGAACTCTAATTATAGAGTTCGTTGTCCCACCCCCGCAAGACCTTGCAGGCAGTTTAAAGCTTTGAAAAATCAAATAAAGTACCGCTAGACGACTAGCGTTCTGCTGAACAGAGTTGAGACGACTTTGAAAGCTTAAATTTTTGCTGCATCCTTCTAGCCGTCTTGACAGGGGTGCGCAGACGAAATCAGAGATTTCTGGCTTACCGCCAGCCGTAAACGACTGAAAGCTTTGTCGTCTTAACAGCCGACCGCACCCTCCTAGTCGTTCTGGCAGGGGTGCGCAGACGAAATCAGAGATTTCTGGCTTACCGCCATTTTCATACGGATTTTTTAACGGGCTTTGTATCTTGATAAAAGCACTGCTCAAAAGAAAAAGATGGTGCTTATCCACCATCAATAGGCATGTGATAAGAAAGAAACCGCTGATAAGGTTAGTCGTTTTCTAGAATCAAAGGTGGCTGGGCAAAAACTAGTTTCAAAATAAAACCACACAGTGATTTCTGTCTCGAAAACAATCAAGATGAAAGAATCACGGTGTGGTTTTTGAGTATTTGAAGTTTTTGAGGGGAGATTCTTGGCCAATTTCGTGAGATTCATGCTCATGAAGAGGAGACCAACCTCAGTTTGGACGGCTTGATGACCTCGAACATGAACTCGGCGTACGCCAAAAACACGCTTCAATCCGCCAAAAACGGGTTCGACATCGCTTTTCCGTTTAGCGTAGAGACGAGAGCCTTTTTCACTATGCAATGCTTCCTTTATGAGTTCTTTAAAGTAAGCCCAAGTCGGATTATAATGAATCTGTTTCTGATACCCCTTTTCAGTTTTGGCAAGGTCTTCCAGCTCTGGAGTGTCCTGAACCTTATCCGCCTCATAAATCTTGAAATCTCGCTCAAAACCATACTTATCCGTGCGACGAGAGTACTTCTTAAAGAAATAAACAACGCCATCAGGTTTAATAAACTGGTCCGTCTCTTCGAGGTAGTCCCAATTATTGGGATTAGTAGGACTGTTCTGATATTTCCTCGTCAATTCCTTCTGGTACATACCATAGGGGATCAGAGGTGTTTTCTCCAGCTCATCCATTATAAAAACGTAGTTCTCTTCACTTCCATAACCTGCATCGGCTACAATGTGTTGGAATAAATCCAGAGTTGGGATAGATTCGAGGAAAGGCTTTAGAGTTCGAGTATCTGTTGGATTGGGAAAGATGTCATAGGCAAGAACATATTGACCATTGGTGGCCGCTTGGACATTGTAGCCAGGTTTGAGCTGGCCATTCTTCATATGATCCTCTTTCATCCGCATAAAGGGAGCGTCATGGTCTGTTTTAGAAAAGGAATTGCGATTTCCAAGGATTACTCTTGCTTCTTCGTAACGCTGTTTACGAGGAATGACATCTTTCCTCAACTGATGGCGGACTTTCTTGAGGCGACGTCTCTTCTGTTTATTAGCAGAACCTCCCTTAATAACTTTTGGTTCCTCAGAAATAGTTTTCTCAACCTCCACTAAGGCTGCTTCTGTCTTTTCAAGTCATTCTTCTAAACCTTGACTGGTCTCCCGTTCTTCTTTGGATAGGGCTATGTTCACACCCTCTTGAACGAGCTGGTCATAGAGTTCTGAGATTTTCCCGTTTAATGCTTCTTCGTACTTAGTGACGGCTTTTTTCCAAGTAAAAGAATAGCGATTGGCATCAGCTTCTAGCTTGGTGCCATCTATAAAGAGAGCGTCGTCTTCAATCATGCCATTCTCACGCATGAGCA
>NZ_JBFQEG010000003.1:0-199321 GCF_040930515.1 Streptococcus huangxiaojuni | reverse complement strand
AACGACGTTGGGGATTGCTTAAATTAGGCGTTCCTAGGTGGTTAGCCGATAAGGTATCGGGCTGGGGTGACCACTATCAATTGGTTGCTCACAAATCGGTTCTTAAACGTGCTATATCAAAACCAGTTCTCACAAAACGAGGGGTGTAGATTATTACATGGAGCGACATGCGATAAGTCAATGGAACCGCCGTATGCCGAACGGCACGTACGGTGGTGTGAGAGGGGCTACTAGTAGTTAGACCCTACTCGATTATCCCAGAAAACTCAAACTTTTATTCTTTGAAATTAAGGGATTTCTTAATCGTAAAAAAAGAATTCAACAGTTAAGAAATAGTTAAAAAGGTAAAGTCTATATTTGTAGTTGTTAGAAATGATTTTTCTTTCGATAAAAATTTTTCCCAAATAGACGTTCTCATAAAATGCCTAATATCATGGATTTAGCATGATATTTTAGAGTCTGTAAGTTTTAGTTTATTATCTTTTTAAAATATAGTATACTTAAGTAAACAATAGTAAACAAGGAGCTGACCTTATGGCAACAATTCAGGATATTGCAGATGAAGTAGGTATTTCAAAAGCAGCAGTTTCGAGGATTTTAAATAAAAAAGGCTCTTTTTCTAAAGATACCATCCAAAAAGTACATCAAGCAGCGAAAGACTTAGGCTATACTCTTCCTGCTGATTTACAGGCATTTGAAGAGTTAGATTTTAAGATTATTGCTGCAGTGCTCCCTCTTTCTAATATTGCCTATTACAGCATATTAGCATCCTACCTTGAGGCTGCAGCCTATAGCTATGGTTATAGTTTGATGATCTGCAGTTCGCTGTTTGATAGTGAAAAAGAAGAAGCTTTATTAGATCATTTGAAAGCTAGAAAAATAAATGGCATTATTTATGGCAGTTTTACCAGTGATGTCGTTATAGATGATTCACTTCCAGTGGTTACAATTGGACATCAATTAAATGAAAAAATTCCAGTCGTGAGATCTGATAATTACATGGCAGGTGTTCTCGCAGCTAAGCATTTATTTAGTAAAGGCTGCAGAAACTTATTATATATTTCTGGATATCAAGTAGGTAAGAACAAAGACGAACGTTATAGAGGATTTGAGGAGACTGCAAGGGAACTTGGTGTAGGAGTAGCTGAGTACTTTACTGGTTTCAGTGAAAGGAAAAAGAATATACCAAGTGTTATATCACAAATGTTTATTGATAATCCAGATGCAGATGGATTATTTGCTGAATCTTATTCTTTAGCAACGAAATGTTTACAAGTAGCATCTGATTTAGGTATTAATGTGCCTTCGAAGATAAAGATCATTGGTTACGGTAATGATAATTTAAGTGAATATACCTTCCCAAAACTCTCCTTCATTAGAGAAAATACTGAGCAAATTGCACAAATAGCCATTGCTCAATTAGTTGAAATAATTGAAGGAGGGCAAAAGACCTCTGAAGCTATTGTACCTGTATCAATAGAGCAAAATAGAACAACATAGAATTTCCGTTAAGTAAGTTCTATTTTTTTGAAACTTTTAGTAAAATTGTTGACTTAATTAGTAAAAATGTTTATTATATAAATGTAAACGGTAACAAGTTCAAAAAGGAGAAAAGTTATGACTAACAAAAATTATAATGCATTAGCTAAACAAGTCATTGAAGCGGTCGGAGGAGAGAATAACATTAAACAAGTTTTACACTGTGCTACACGCCTAAGATTCAATTTATTTGATACTCATATTGATGTTGAAAAAGTGAAGGCTATACCCGATATTCTCGGTGCAATGAAGGTTGGAGAGCAGTTCCAAGTTATCATTGGTACGGATGTTGAAAAAGTTTTTGCTGAAGTTTCAAAAGAGTTGAAACTGGAAAATCAAAAGAAAGAGGACTACTATGTAGATGAGAACATAGATAGAAAAATCACTTTAAAGTCTCTCGGTAGTGGCATTTTAGATGCAATATCAGGAACAATGGGTCCAGTTATTCCAGCTATTGTAGCCTGTGCTTTTTTCAAAATGTCTGCAGCCATTTTGGGTCCAGATATGCTGAAGGTTTTAGCGGCTGATAGTCATATCTATACTGTTCTCACTTTTGTTGGCGATGCCGGCTTTTATTTCTTTCCTGTTATTGTTGGTTATACAGCGGCCAAGAAATTTAATGTTACACCTGTTCTCGGTATTTTGATGGGGGCAGTGCTCATTCATCCGACTTTAATCGGTATTGTTACTGAAGGTAAACCATTTGACATTTTTGGAATACCAATGTATCTATCCGACTACTCAAGTTCTATTCTCCCAGCTATTCTTTCAGTTTGGGTAATGAGCTATGTGGAACGCTTTTTTAACACTCATGTTCCTCAATCTATCCGAAGCGTGTTTGCACCAGCATTTACGTTACTTGTTATGGTTCCTCTGTCTTTATGTTTGCTTGCTCCAGCAGGCGCCTTCATTGGTAATTATGTCGTAAAGGGGCTATTAACTCTTGATGGATATGTTAGCTTCCTTGGCATTGCTATAATTGCAGCATTGTATCCAATTTTAGTTATGACAGGAATGCATATGGTATTGATTGTGACTCTCTTCCAGATTTTTGCAACTCAAGGTTGGGATGGATTTTCAGCACCAGCATTGTGCTATGCAAGTTTCTCTGTAATGGGTGTTGGTATTGGCGCATTCTTCCGTTTAAAAGATAAAGATGAAAAATCATTAGCCGCAGGTTACGCTTTGACAGCTTTGATAGCAGGCACATCCGAACCGACAATTTATGGTATTTGTACAAAATATAAAAAACCATTTTATGGTTTAATGGCTGGTGGTTTTGTTGGCGGACTATACGGAGGCCTTACGAAAGTCGTATCTGCGACACTGGTTCCTTCTTCAAGTGTTACAGCACTATTTGCCTTCCTTGGCCGCTCAACATCTAATATCGTTAATGGTACAATTGCATCAATTATTGCACTTACTGTTGCAGCTCTTGTAACCTATTTATTTGGCTTTGATAAAGATGAGCCAGCTGTAAGAGGTTAACCTAATGATCCATGATAAAGTATATTTAAATGAAAGCAAGACAGCATATGTTGAAGTTTACTCACTTGATTCAGATATTTCATATAACGTTCACAAAAAGCGTCCAGCTATGATTATTTGCCCAGGAGGAGCATATCTTATATCAGCAATTAAAGAAGGGGAGGCAGTTGCCTCTCAATTTCTTTCACAGGGCTACTCATGCTTTGTACTGAGATATTCCACTTTTCTAAAAGATAGAGAAAGTTTGATAAGTGATTGTCCTCACATTGATGAGAGCGCCTATTATCCAAAACAAATCGTGCAGTTGCTAGAAACAATACATCTTATTAGAAAAAATGCTGAGGCATGGAATATAGATGTTAATGCCATTTTTGCGACAGGTTTTTCAGCAGGAGGGCATATTGTCGGTACTGTTGCGACGAGGTGGAATGATTCTTATTTTACTGAGAATTTGTCGTTTACACCGAATGGCGATGACTTAAAGTTGACAGGTTGTATTTTAGGTTATCCAATGTTAGAAGGGCCGTTATTAGAACATCCAAAAGTTGAACTTCGAAAACAGTCAGAATTGATGGAATTATGTCTGTATGGGCATACAGAGCCTACGACTATTGAAAGGAAAGAACACGAGCTTATTCGATTTATTTCTAAAGATACTTCTCCAATTTTTGCTTGGCATACTACTGGGGATGAGGTAACATCTGCAAGAATGACGACAGATTTTATTTCAGAAGTCCAGAGATTTGGCATTGAAGCTGAGTATCATCTTTTTAGTGGTGGTCAGCACGGATTATCTATCAGTAATAAACTATATGCCAAAAATAGTTCAGAGATTAACAGCCGAATTGCTCTATGGCTCCCATTGGTTTATAATTGGCTTGATTATATTAGAAAGGAACTAGAATAATATGCGAGAGGAAGATCTTACAATTTTTGAGTATCGAAAAGATAAGGAAATCAAATATGCAGATATGATAAAACAGGAAAGATTGACCGGCAAATCTGAGAAAGTTTCTTATTTTACCAAGGAAGCTGGATATGTTGATGGGTATATTTATAGACCAGCTAATTATAACGGTACTGATAATCTTCCGATTATATTTAATTTCCATGGCGGCGGAATGGTACTAGCATATTGTGAACAGGATGGGAAATACTGCCAGTATCTAGCTGATGAAGTTAGAGCTGCGGTTATAAATGTTGATTATCCTGTTGCGCCAGAATATAAGTATCCCTTGCCTATTATCTCTAGTTTTAGCTTTTTAAAGCAGATGGTGGCTGACTCATCTAAATATCGATTGAATAATAAAAGTGTGTCAGTAATGGGTCATAGTGCGGGCGGTTATATGTCTGCAGCACTGGCAATATTAGCATCTAATGATGAATCAATTGATTTTAAATGTATGATTGTTGACTATGCTGTGTTACGTCAGGATAAGAACCCTGAGTTTCGCAAGGCAATTGATCCAAACAAAGCTATACCTGTATCACGTATGCAGCAATACTATCATTGGTATTTTGATAAAGATGCCGATCCAACAGAGTGGCTGGCTAGTCCTTGCAATGCACCAGGTGAATTATTTCCGCCTACATTTGTTCTCATTGCAGAATACGATGCATTAGCTGAAGAAGAAGTAGAATTTTACAATAATCTTCAGAAGGCCGGAGTACAGGTTCAGAAAAAAGTTTATACAGGTTGTATGCATGGTTTTACACATGATTGTTTTAATGAATTTAATCAACAGCAATCTGAAACGGCATGGAAAGATATGGTTCGTTTTTTGAAAATAATTATTTAATGCTGTTTTTTTGGTTTTTTACATTTGGCGTGACACAATTTGCGATAAATCTTTTTCAAAAATTGAAACAATTAGTTGAAGTTTTAGCTTTAAAGAAAGATCTATTCTGATGACGGAGGTGCTGCAATGGGCAAAAAGACAATGCGGGAAAAACTGGAAGCTTATGCCAAGCAAAGGTATCAGGTGGAGGCTGAGGAGCTTCCCTTTCGCCGAGAAGATTATGCTGTTTTACGCCATGCGGATACTGGTAAATGGTTTGCGGTATTCATTGCAAAGGAATATAGTACCTTTGGTCTTGCTGGAGAAGGGACTGCAGACGTTCTTTCGGTAAAACCGAAAGATGCCGATTTTGCGGATTTTTTAATGCAGCAGCCGGGCTATCTGCGAGGATTTCCAAGCAAAAAATGGAACTGGATATCAATGCTGCTGGATGGCACGGTTCCTTATGAGGAAGTATGCCGGCGGCTTGACGAGAGTTTTCAAATAACCCGTTCAAAAACAAGCAATAGGAAAACCCCGTTACTAAAAAGAAAGCATTCGTCAAAACGGAAAGGGGAATGAGTAAAACAGCTTTAATGCCGCTTTTCATATGCTTTTAAACTATAGTTTACATTAAATATAAGCATTTGCTATATAAAGATTGCTGTGATAAACTGATTTTAATAAAGCTGGACTAGTTTGAGCTGCTGTGCTGTTTTCACTGGATAAGGACCATGTCAGTAGCAATGAGGGGTAGGTAAGTTTGGGAGCTTCATCTACTTCCAGTGTTTGTGAGGCTTTTGTCTCGCTATTTTTATAGATAATTTAAGGAGGGAAAATGACAAAAACATTAGCAGATTATATGACTTCAGGAGAAGTCATTAAAAAGGACTCGCCGGTATATAGAGAGATTCATGAAGTGACAGCTGAGACACTTCCTATGGTGGAAGACCTTAACATGGTCAAACGGGATAAAGAAGCTGTGCGTACCCTGATTGGGCAAATTATCGGGAAGGAATTGGACGAGACAACTGAAATTACACTCCCTTTTCGGACGGATTTTGGGCGCCATATCAGACTAGGTAAGGAAGTCTTTATCAATACGGATGTTATGCTGACCGACCTTGGTGGCATTACTCTGGAGGATAAGGTATTGATTGGCCCACGTGCCAATCTAATCACAGTCAATCATCCCAGTAATCTTAAGCAGCGACGCGGTCTGATTTTAAAACCGATTCTTGTTAAGCGCAACGCTTGGATAGGTGCGGGAGCGACTGTTTTACCAGGTGTAACCATTGGCGAGAACGCCATCGTTGCAGCAGGCAGCATTGTTTCAAAAGATGTTCCAGACAATACCATTGTTGCAGGTGTACCGGCTAAGGTGATTAAGGAAGTGGAGTAGAGCATAAGTATCTGCTTTTTGTTTATTTCTAGTATGATGACGCAGCTGTTAGGCAGATTGATAGTTACTTTGGAGATATGAAGATTTTAAAGTGAGGATAATGATGCGAAAAAAACTATTGGCAGTTCTGGTCCTTTTGCTTGCTTTAGTGGGAGCGGGCTTCTGGCGGGGACTGTCTAATCAATCGAAACAATCCAGCACGAAACCCATTCAAAAAGAAGGGAGCGCTGCCATTATGCCTCAGTTTGATGCCAAAAAGCAAACAGTCACGTTAAATGATGGGAATATCATGCCAGTTTACGGTCTTGGGACCTATAGTTTAACAGGTTCGACAGTGAAGGAGGCGGTCAGCAGTGCACTTAAGCAAGGCTATCGTCTGATTGATACAGCTTATATGTATCATAATGAAAAGGAAATCGGCGAAGCTATTCGAGAGTCAGGCATTCCACGTGAAGAGATTTTTCTAACGACAAAAATTTACCCCAGCCAGTTTGACGACCCTGAATCTGCAATTGAAGCAGCTTTGGACGAACTCGATATTGATTATATTGACATGATGCTGCTCCATCATCCAGGAGATAATGATGTCAAAGCCTATCAGGCCATGGAAAAATATCAGAAAGCTGGAAAAATTAAATCTATCGGCTTATCTAATTATTATATTGATGAGTTAAAAGCCTTTTTACCACAAGTGGAAACGATGCCAGCCCTTGTTCAAAATGAAATTCATCCCTATTATCAAGATAGCGAGGCAACGACTTATATCCAAAGTCTGGGTATCGTGGTAGAGGCTTGGTATCCATTGGGCGGCAGAGGCTATCAAGAAGAGCTTCTCAGCGATCCTGTTCTTGAAAAAATTGCAGAAAAATATGACAAATCAGTTGCGCAAATCATTCTTAGATGGGAACAGCAGCGTCAGATTATTACCATTCCCGGATCCAGCAATCCAGAGCATCAAGCTGAGAACCAGGCTATTTTTGATTTTCAATTGACCGAAGAAGAGATGCAGGAAATTAATCAGTTAAATAGAGATGAAAAGCATGACTGGTACTGACAGCTGTCCTGAAAAATAAGTGTAAGAACACCATTACTAGGCGACTAACGGTTTTTTTGCAGAAACGGCTGGATTTCAAAAATATTTTGAAGGCTAAAAAACCTTGTGATAAAATGAAATTGTCTACTGTTCCTGCAATGGCAAGAACAAAAACAATGGCTGTCCAAAAACGCATAATGGCGTCAATACTGTCGGAATAGAAAGCGCTGATTGATATGATAACGCACTATTTTTTCATCAAAACTGAGCACCCAAAAATCGTCTGCTATTCTAAGGGTGTGACAGAAGTTTACACTGTCGAAGAAGGCTGGGTTGAACAGGAAGCTTGGTTTGACCGCTTGTTTTTTAATGATTTTTCAGATTTTGAAGAAGTGACCGAAAAAGAAGTTAATATGTTTATTTGGGGGCTGAGAGCGACATGATAAATATTGTTGAACTGGCGCATGAAATCGCCAAGAAAGCACACAGCGGTCAAGTAGATAAAGCGGGTGTTGAATACATTAGGCACCCAGAAACAGTCGCTTCTCTTGTGGATAAAGATAATGAAAAAGCAGTAGCATATCTGCATGATGTCATAGAAGACACAAGCTGCAGCCTGTCGGATTTGCGCAGGGCAGGTTTTCCTGATGAGGTTGTGACAGCAGTTGACCTTATTAGCAAGAAAAAAGGACAGTCCTATCAAGACTATCTGAACAATGTCAAGACGAATCCGCTTGCTAGGGCAGTTAAACTAGCGGACTTAAAACATAATTCTGACTTATCAAGGCTGCCTTATGTAACTTCTAGAGATAGAGAACGGTCAAAAAAATACAAAGAAGCTATTGCCTTTTTAAGCACTCAGAAAAATGAGCAGGACTGAGGATGAATCCATGAGGTGATTCGACTTTATACTAAAAAAGTAATCTCAACGAAGAGATGTACAGAGACTTTTTATGGAAAAACAAGAGGCACTGTCTGATTAAGAAATCCGCATGAAATTAATTAAATAGGCACCTAGAGCACATTCTAGGTGTTTTTCTTTGCTCGGAAGAGGCAGCACACTTATTTGAAATTGTGCAGAATTTAAAATGATAGTAATTTAGTTAAAGTGATATTTTTATCTTTAATTCCGATTAATTCTGTAGTATTATAGAGTTGTCTCATATGGTTCATTCCATTTATTGTTTCGTCACTTTAAATTTTAAGTCATATGGGACTTTTTGTATACTCAAAAAGCTCCATAACTTCTTAGTTGGGATTTTACCCACTACAGAAATTATAGAGCCAATATAGTTATAAAGCCCTTGAAATCGAATGATTCCAAGGGCTTTATGGATTAAAATTAGAAGTGACACTGTCTTTGTGAGCAAGCTATTTATTTCGTTATTGTTAATAGTTGCCTTCAATAGAGCCAAGTTCTTCTGAGAAATTATCCTTGTGCTTTTCTCCAACAAAATTCATGTCGGCACCCAACATTTTTAGAAAGTTGTAGAAGGCATTATTGATTCCGAGCTCTTCTAATTCAGCATCAGAGATAGTATAGCGAATACTTTCTTCTTGTCCTAGTTCAACTTTTTGCACCCAACGAGGTTCACGAAGGAACTGGCGACCTAAAGCGACGAAATCAATACCCGATTGGATAACTTCTTCAGCTTCTTCGGGTGTTTGGATGGAACCAACTGAAATTAAAGGCTTGCGTCCAGCCACTCTTTCTTTAATTTTGAAAATAATAGGTTCCTTATCGTTTTTATTGTTTAGTGATGTTCTCCAAGCATAGCCCATTGAAATATGTAAGTAATCAATAGGTTGTTCAGATAAAACGTCAATAAATTGGAGGGTATCTTCTAGTCGGATTCCAGGTTCCTCAATTTCTTCAGGCGAAATCCGATATCCAACAATAAAAGGTTTAGTTGCATATTTATCAATAGCTGCACGCACACTTTTGATGATTTCAAGAGCAAAGGTCATGCGATTTTTTACATCTCCTCCCCATTTATCTGTCCTACGATTAGAATGGGGTGAAAAGAATTGTTGCATAAGGTAGGTATTTGCACCATGCAGTTCAATACCGTCAAATCCAGCCAGAATAGCGCGGCGTGTTGCTTGTCCAAAATCATCAACAATTTTCTGCACTTCCTCAGTTGTCAATTCACGAGGTGTTTCAGCATCGGGACGTGGTGCAGCAACAGCACTGGCACTGACGGGCTGGACTCCTCTGAGAATAGCTGTTGACGACATACGGCCGGCATGAAAAATTTGTAGAATGGCTTTGGTGCCATTATTTTTCATAGCTGAAGCCATTTTTGTCAAACCAGGTAAAAAACGATCATCCGTAATAGAGAGCTGTCCTTCGAAACCTTTACCATCAGCAGAGACATTAGCAACTGGTGATACAAAAATACCCGCTCCACCTGTATGTGATTCAAAGTATGCTAACTCATCTTTAGAAATTGAGCCATCTTCTAAACTAGAAGCCTCAGTCATTGGGGGAATAACGATACGGTTTTTAACGGTTACACCATTTTCAAAAGTGTAAGGTTCAAGAAACTGATAATGTTTTGACATAGGGGTCTCCTTTTAAAAATGTTTCTACTCTATATTGTAACCGTTTTTATGCTATACTAAAAGTAGGCACTTTTAAGTGAGGTAGTTACTTAAAAGTAAGAATTTGCTGATTAGAGGTGAGCAGGTGAAAGATAAAATTTATCAAATGGGTATCAACATTACGTTAGAAGCAATTGGCGGAAAGTGGAAGCCACTGTTATTATGCTACATCGGAAAGATGCCCATGCGTAATGGCCAGCTATTGCGTATGATTCCTGATATATCACAAAAAGTACTGACTGAGCAATTACGCGAATTAGAAGGGGATGGCATAATCAGTCGTAAAAGCTTTTCTGAGATTCCTCCCCGTGTGGAATACTATCTTACTGAGGAAGGGAAAAATCTTAGAAAATTGCTGGTAGAACTGTCCGTTTGGGGTGAGAAGCGAGCGGAAAAGTTACAAAATGAGGGACAAGAAATACATTTAGTTCATTCAAAACACGATGGTTACCTTGACTAGTTGCTAAAAGAAGTCTCGCTCAATCTTCCCATTTATAAGGAATTAGAGGGAAATAGTCAAAGTTACATATGACTGTGACTTAACAATTAACTAATAACTAAAAATTGCTTAATTTGAATAAATCTTTAGTATTCTAAGTCGGAATAGAAAGCGCTGATTGATATGATAACGCACTATTTTTTTCATCAAAACTAAGCACCCAAAAATTGTCCGCTATTCTAACGGTGTGACAGAAGATTACACTGTCGAAGAAGGCTGGATTGAACAAGAAGCTTGGTAGGACTGCTTTTCTTTAATGATTTTTCGGATTTTGAAGAAGTGACCGAAAAAGAAGCCAATATGTTTATTTGGAGGCTGAGAGCGACATAATGGACATTTCATGAACTGGCAACAATGTACAGCTCCGATGAAAAAGGTGAGCTAGTCGGCGGGCCGGCCGCTAAATCATTCACATTGCTTATAAGAAGGATGAAGGAAGCAAAGGCATCTGAGCTGCTCTCTTTTCACGGATTTAAAGGCGGAGAGCTGGTCAATGACCGCAGTAAAAGATAAAAAATAGGCCGCAGCAATTAAACCTATTATTGCTGTGGTCTTTTATTGATTTTAGCGGTATAATAGTACTGAATTGCTGATTGGGCATTGGCTCTCGGAAAACTAAAGAAAGCTATCTTATCTAAACAAGGTACAAAACAAGAGTTGTCTGACACAAGCATCACAATCAATTAGGGATAGGGAAAGAAAAGGGAAAAATGAGGGAAAAGTGGATTGATACTGCAAAAGGGATTGCCATATTGCTGGTGATTATTGGGCATGTAAGCGCAGGACTCGAAGGGATATGGAATTTTAGTTTTGTGTACGGGATACATTTGGTGATATTTTTTGTCCTGTCCGGCTACACTTCAAAAAAGAAAAGAATAAACGGCGATTATTTGAATGCGCGCTTTTCCCGCTTAATGGTTCCGTATTTCTACACCTGTTTGCTGATTATGCTGACGGATATTTTTAACAGCTATCTCATTTATCATGAGAGTTCTACTGCAAGCATTACAAGACTAATCAGTCGAGACCTTGTCAGAAGTTTTTTTGCTTCAGGGACCTATACAGTATTTGGAACAATTGAGCTGGGCAGCAAGATAGGTGCCATATGGTTTCTTCCAGCCATGTTTTTTGCTGGACTTTTGCTTCAAGCTGTTCTAAATTATTTCGGTGAAAACGATGCTTATGCCGGAACAGCCTTAGCCCTTATTGCCCTAACCGGCCATATTTCGGCACAGTTCCTATGGCTTCCTTTCAGCATTCAGTCCGGCATGACAGCAGCCTTTTTTATGTGGATTGGATTTGCCATACGTAAGCATGATTTGCTTTCAAAAGTAAGATGGTCCCACTATCTCTTTGCTCAGATTATTTTGCTGCTGGGAATCTTTTTGGGCTACTGTAATGTCAACTTTGTTACAGCCGACATCAGTGATGTCATTGTATCTGTTTTAGTCGGTTTATCAGGCTGTTTGCTGGTATATGGCATCTCTGTTATTTACAAGGGCCGTATTCTTGAATATATCGGGAGGATTTCTCTGACCGTTTTATGCACTCACTTGTATGCCTTAGAAGTTTTGGCACCTTATGTTAATAAAAGCCTAGATTTATTGAAGCTGGAAGGGAATCTAAGAGTCTGGGCATGTATTGCAATTGAAATTCTTTTTGCTGTTTTGACGGCCTCAGCAGTAGAAAAGCTCAAACACTCTTTTTCAAGGCGAAAATCAAGCTTCTTAGAAAAAAGGCAGACAGAAGGTCTTGATGAGAATACGCTTACGGTTGATATAGCCAAAGGTCTGCTGTTTTTATCAATACTGTTCAGTTTGTTTAGGATTGATGGGAACTTGCGGACAATCCTTTTTTCCTGCCAGATACCGGCTCTTGTTTTTCTGTATGGCTATAGCTATGGCAGCTCTAAAAGTGTCATCAAAACAATAAAGAACAGCCTAGGCTCTTTTCTGCTGCCATACGGTCTTTTGGTTATAGGAGACTTACTGCTTCAGGTAAACCGCTGGACGCCCTCCTTTCTTGATGATAAACTGTCCCAATATCTTTTTGGTCTGTCTTTGACCAAAGAGCTCTGGACGGCTCTGCCATCAGTTGGTTTGGCTGCTTTCATTTTGCTGCTCTTTCTCATTAGTTTGATTTATACAGCAGTGGACAGACTGCTCAAAACAGATAGGCTGAAATGGGCTTGCTGCCTCAGCCTATCTCTGCTTGGTTTAACTCTTGGAGAAATGGGCTATTGGCTGCCTTGGAGCCTTGATATAGCCTGTTATGCCATCATTTTTTACCGTTTAGGTCACCAGTTTCATCAAAAACAATGGCTGCAAACCGTCCTCAACAATTCCTTCTTGTATTTTATTCTTTCCCCTGTTTGGGCTTATATGATCTATATCGGAGGAATGAATATGATTGTTAGGCAGTACGAGCCTTACGGCATGGTTATCATAGGGTCCCTTGCAGGAACGCTCTTAGCCATTGGCCTAGCTGACTATATTCGTCATAACTGGCCTTTTGCCCAGATGTTTTTAAAAAAGGTAGGAAAAAGCTTTACTGTGGCTCTTGTGGTGTCTGCTTTGCTTGGAGAGCAAATAGAGACAGCAGCAGCTTTTGTTCTTAGTCACTCAACTTTTGCTTATCTGTTTTTGTCTATTATGCTTCAAGTCCTCCTTTCAGGAGCAGTCATACAGATCTTATCATCCGGAAAAACCGGGATTTCAAAACTGATAAGCAGCAGGAGATAGAGGAGAAAAGATAAATCTTTAAAGAAAACAAGAGAGCCTGAGACGACCTTTTTGCCTTTGGCAAAAGAGGTGCGCCTGCGGAATCAAAGATTTCGGACTTACCGCCAGCCGTAAACGTCTGAAGGCTTTGTCGTCCTGCGGCCGACCGCACCCTTCTAGTCGTCTTGGCAGAGGGGCGCCTACGAAATTAAAGATTTCTGGCTTACCGTCATTTTTGCTTTGCTCTTTTGACGGGCTTTGTAGCTTGTTAATTGAACATGGGCTAAACGCTGCGGGAAAAAGATATCCTGACTTAGAATCTGGCGATTCGTCAGTCAGTCCCCTATTTTCCTTTTGCGTTCTTAACGGGCTTTGTATCTTGTTAATTGAACATGGGCTAAACGCTGCGGGAAAAAGATGTCCTGACTTAGAATCTGGCGATTCGTCAGTCAGTCCCCTATTTTCCTTTTGCGTTCTTAACGCCCTTTGTATCTTGTTGGAACTGAACACGCCCTAAGAGCTGTGCAAAAAAGATAAGGCTAAGTTTAGAATTGATTTCAAGTTAGTTAGCCGTAGACGTCTGAAAGCTTTGTCGTCTTGACAGCCGACCGCACCCTTCTAGTCGTCTTGGCAGAGGTGCGCCTACGAAATCAAAGATTTCTGGCTTACCGTCATTTTTGCTTTGCTCTTTTGACGGGCTTTGTATCTTGTGAATTGAACACGCCCTAAAATCCTAGTGAAAAAGATGGCTGTCAGCGTGATGCCAGCATCACTTGCCATCCCCTATTTTCATACGGATTTTTTAACGGGCTTTGTATCTTGTTTAAAGGAGGTGTAGATGGTAACGGAAAGTGAGAAAATGCAGTCAGGTGACTGGTACGATGCTAATTTTGATCCGGAATTGATCCAAAAGCGGTTGGCGGCTCAGGACCTATGTTTTGAACTTAATCAACTAAAGCCAAGCTTGGAAAAAGAACGTTCAGCAGTCATGGCTGAGCTTTTTGGTCGAACTTATGAAGGTTTGGTCCTGCTCAGTCCTTTTACTTGTGATTATGGTGAAAACATCAGCTTTGGTAAAAGCTGTTTCGTCAATGTTAATTGCTATTTTATGGACGGCGCAAAAGTGACTCTTGGAAATCATGTTTTTGTAGGGCCTTCAACAGGTTTTTATACAGCCAACCACCCTCTGGACTATCAGCGCCGCAATGCTGGACTTGAACAAGCTTTGCCGATTACTGTCGGCAATAATGTTTGGCTGGGGGCCAATGTCAATGTTATGCCTGGTGTGACAATCGGAGACGGCTGTGTCATTGCCTCTGGCAGTGTGGTAACAAAGGATATTCCGGCCAACAGCTTGGCGGGCGGTGTGCCTTGCCGTGTGATGAAGACAATTGAACAAAAGGAAGGACTAACACATGATTAAAGTTGTCGCAACAGATATGGACGGTACGTTTTTAAATAGCCGAAATGACTATGACCGCAAACACTTCAAAGTGCTTTTTGAAAAAATGACAGACCAAGGCATTCGTTTTGTCAGTATCTCCGGCAATCAATACTACCAAATTCAGTCTTTTTTTCCTGAATTAAAAGACCGTATCACTTTTGTCGGAGAAAATGGGGCTTATATTGTTGAAAACGGCAGTTTTATCAAGAGTCACCGTCTGAGTAATGATACTGTGCGCCTTGTGCTGGATTATCTGATAGAAAATAAGTTTGATCATGAACTGGTTTTATGCGGTGAGCAGTCAGCCTATATTTTGCAGGCATCGGCTCAGGAAGTTAAGGATTATTTTTCTATTTATTACCATCGTTTGACAGCAGTAGAAACATTTGCTCAATTGCCCGATGATAATTTTATGAAGTTTTCATTCAACAGCCCGGAAAACCAAACGTATGCCATTGTCGATGCCTTGAATGATAAACTGGAAGGAAAGGTTGTTGCCGTAACCAGCGGTCATGGAAATATTGATGTGATTGCTGAAGGTGTCAATAAAGGAACTGCAATGGCTTATTTATTGGATAGGTGGGGTGTCACTGCAGAAGAGCTGGCAGCTTTTGGTGATGGCGGCAACGACATTGAAATGCTCAAGCTGGCTAAATACTCCTATGCTATGTCTAATGGCAGTGCAGATGTAAAAGCAGCAGCTTCAGCCATTGCGCCTTCTAATGATGACAGCGGAGTGCTGAAAACTATCGAAAAGTTATTAATCTAAAGCTTAAAAAGAAGTGGGGCAAAAATTATTATTTCGAGAATATCGATTTTATTACCCTCCCGCTCAGCTGCTCATTTGGCTTATAGAAATTAATTATGCCTAGTTTTGACAAGATAAGACAGCCTGAGTGCCGTATATACTAGAATGTTTCTTGGTAAATTTTCATTCAATATTGCATTGAAAAAGCCCTCAAAGCTAATTTTAGTTCAGCTTTGGGGGCATAATTGTAGGAATTTTATGGATTTCTGTGCAGCTGCTTAGCAAGTTTTAAAAAATTGAGGTGAGAAGGTAAGGTCAGATCTTACCAGCCAGTGAAGTAAAGAGATAGACAGTTTTTCAAAACCAGCTTAGATTTTGCTTGCTTATGGTAAGTATTTTCCGGCAGCGAGATAGAGATGATACCATTCGTGGTGGGTCAGTTTAACATTAGCGGCTGTACAGACATCAGCCAAGTGTTCTGGATTCATCGTGCCAACAATGGCCTGCATATTGGCAGGATGTCTCAGAATCCAAGCAATGGCTGCAGCCGCTTTGGAAATGCCGTATTTGTCCCCGATTTCCTGCAAAGCTTGGTTCAGTTCTGAGAAGTTGGGATGATCAATGAAGCTGCCTTCAAACATTCCATATTGAAGAGGGGACCAGGCCTGAATCGTAATATCATGCAAACGGCAGTAGTCCAGTATGCTATTATCTCGGTCGATGGACATATCGGTTGTCTTATTATTAAGATAAAGCGACTGATCAATGAGCTGAGACTGTTCTAAAGAAAGCTGAAGCTGATTAAAAATGAGCGGCTGTTTGACATATTTTTTCAGCAGCTCCAACTGCATTGGCGGAACATTACTAACACCGAAATAGCGAACTTTACCGGATTTTTCCAATGTATCAAACGCTTCAGCGACTTGTTCCGGCTCAAAAATTAAATCCGGCCGATGCAATAGGACAGAATCTAAATAGTCTAGTTTCATCCGACGCAAACTGTCATCAACGCTGCTAAGAATATTTTCTTTAGTCCAGTCAAACTCGTTACGTTCAAAACAGAGCCCAACTTTTGATTGGATAAAGACATCATCCCGTTTGCTGCTACTTCGTGCAAAGGCTTGACCAAAGCGTGTCTCAGCTTCTCCATTGCCGTAGGCAGTTGCGTTGTCAAAGAAATTGACGCCGCAGTCAAGAGCTGTTTGGATCATTGTCGCTGCCTCTGAAACAGATAAAGCTGGCATCCGCATACAACCAAGGATAATAGCAGCAGCCTCTTGCGGGCCGCGAGCAACAGTAATTGTTTTCATGACTAGCACCTCCAATGTTTTTCTTTTATTATAGTACTTAGAGCAGGTCGAAGGTCAAGACCTAAGGCAGACAGAGTAGCTCAAATGCTTAAAAAATTAAAATGACAACAATAACTTATTATCAGTTTGTAAAGAAGCACTAAACCCCAAAAAATATATAGAACTAATGTTGTAACTGTAAAGAAATCCAAATGCTGCTGACAGAATATTTCCTAAAATTTCATCGAAGTGAAGCACTCACAAATACTTATAAATGCTTACAAACACTTAAACCTGTGTTATAATATAAATAAGGAGAGTTAGTCTATGTACCAAGAACAGCGTTTAAGGAAAATTCTGGAAATATTGGCGAAACGGGGGGAGCTGTCTGCCAAAAAAGCTATGGAAGAGCTGCAGGTTTCCAGAGATACTGTTCGGCGTGACTTTGCACTTTTAGCACAGCAGCACAGAGTTAAGCGAACACATGGCGGTATTTTGCCTATCCTTGAACCATCTATGATTCCTGCTTTTAAAGAGCGTTTAGAGGAACTGAATGAAGAGAAGGAGAGAATGGCACAGCTGGCCTTGCCTTTTCTCAAACAGGGAGGCTATTATTTTTTTGATGTTTCAACTAGCCTGCTGCGCCTAGCCCAATTAACGGATTTACCCCTTACTGTCTATTCGCATTCTCTGGACAATGCCCTTGTTTTTTCGGAAAAGGAGCAAATCGATTTTCACTTACTTGGAGGGCGTTTTTATGCTGCTAATCGTTTCTATTTTTCCTTAAAAGAAGCAGAACTGCTCCGATCGCTTCACCTAGATATAGCCTTTATTGGAGCTGCCGGTCTCCGAGGCGGAGAAGTGAGTTTTTCGGATGCCGAAGACGTGCAGGTCAAGACTCTGGCTCTCAAACGGGCACAGACCAAGGTTCTGATTGCCGAGGCAGGGAAGTGGGAACGGCAAGGACCACATGTCCTGTGTTCCTTAGCAGACTTTGATTACCTGATTTGTGACAGGAAACCTGATAAAGCTCTTCTGGACAGTATAGGACGTCAGACACAGGTCCTTTACTAATACTATATTATTTAGCCAATAAAGCCTTTTGCTACTAAGGAGATATTATGACTGAGGTAAAATTGATTATCAGCGATATTGACGGTACTATTTTGGACAGCCAGCATCATTTGGACACCGGGTTAAAAGCGGCTGTTGCAGAGTTAAAAGAAAGAGCAATCCCCTTTATTCTGGCTTCGGCCAGATCACCTTACGGGATGGCCCCTTTAGCACAGACCTTAGGACTTGAAGGAGTTCCAATGGCTTGCTACAACGGAGCATTGATTGTTCAAAAATACAAAGACAGCTATCAATTCATCTACGAAGATCCCTTAGACAAAGGAGAAGTCAGCAGTCTTCTGCAACTACTGAAAGATGATTTCCCTCAAATATCAGTCAATTGTTACGCAGGAACCGATTGGCTGGTTGAAAAAAAAGATAAGTGGGTTTCGCTGGAAGCAGACATTACAGGAGAAATTCCTGTTCTGACTGATTTTACTGATCTTCTCAGCCGGCAGACAGTTTCTGTACATAAGCTGCTTTTAATTGCAGAAGCAGAGGAAATTCAAAATCTCTACCAGTTGCTGAATAAGCAGCTCTTTAAATATATTCATTGCTATTTGTCAAAGGATAATTATCTGGAAGTGACAGCAAAGACTGTTTCAAAAGACAGAGCACTTAGAGAGCTGGCTGCTTATTACCATTTTAATCTTGAACAGATGATGGCAATCGGTGATAACTTCAATGATATGCCCATGTTAGAGTCAGCAGGGCTTGGCGTAGCTATGGGCAATGCACCGCAGGCCGTTAAAGAGAGGGCAGATGCTATTGCTGAAAGCAATGATCAAAACGGTGTTTCATCTGCCATTGCCGACTATGTTCTTCGTTAAAATCGAAAGGGAAAGTTTAGGAATCGGAGCCCTGGCGGCCTAGTGAAACTTAGCGATGAATCTGTCACGGTCTACAGCTACGCGTGTGTGTTCTGCCTTACCAATGAGTTCCTCTCCTTCATAAGCAGCAATTGAAAAGTGGTACTGCCGCCCTTTCCGGGTCATCTGTCTGATGATAATTTGGATATCTGTTCCGATTGGACTGGCTGCTAAATGCTCAATAGATATGGCTGAACCAACACTTGTTTCATTCCCTTTTAGCTGCGGCTGCAGATGAGTAAAAGCAGTGTTTTCCATGAAGGCAACTAAAGCCGGTGTAGCAAGAACCTCCAGTTCGCCTGATTCCATGCATTTAGCAGAATCTTTAGCTTGTGTGTGATAAATTTTCTGAAATAACATTAGTAACATCTCCTTTAAATAAGATACAAAGCCCATCAAAAGAGCAAAGCAAAAATAGGAGACTGGACGAAGAGCCCTCAAAGGCTCTAGGACAGGCTATCTTTTTTTCACAGCTCTTAGGGCGTGTTCAGTTCAATAAGATACAAAGGCCGTCAAAAGAGCAAAGCAAAAATAGGAGACTGGACGAAGAGCCCTCAAAGGCTCTAGGACAGGTTATCTTTTTTTCACAGCTCTTAGGGCGTGTTCAGTTCAATAAGATACAAAGCCCGTCAAAAGAGCAAAGCAAAAATGACGGTAAGCCAGAAATCTTTGATTTCGTAGGCGCACCTCTGCCAAGACGACTAGGGAGTGGGACAGAACCCCAGACCACAAAGTTCGTTGTCCCACCCCCGCAAAGCCTAGTAGGCAATTTAAAGCTTTGAAAAAGCGTTAAAGTGCCACTAGGCTACTGCGTCTTGCACATAGCACTATAACAAACATTAAGGACTATTTTTTAAATCGTCCTTCAGACGTCTACGGCTAACTAACTTGAAATCAATTCTAAACTTAGCCATATCTTTTTCCTGCAGCGTTTAGGGCGTGTTCAATTCACAAGATACAAAGGCCGTGAAGAGGCAGAAAAATAGTTTTATTTTAAACAGAAAGCAAGGAGCAATATTTTCTGCCGAGTGAAGTTTTATGGGCGGCTAAGATTTGCTAAATTGCTGCTTTCGTGTTAAGATAGAAATGTTTAAATCATTATGAAGAGGTGGTAAAATTGGCATTTGGTGATAATGGACCACGTAAAAAAACGGCTTTTGAAAAATTAACATTATTTGTTGTCATTTTGATGGTTCTTGTGACTGTCGGCGGTATTTTGATCAGTGCTTTGAGTGTCCTGCTGTAAGCAAAACCGTCAGTAGCTGGAGCGATTATCATTTTAAAATAGACTTGGATGGTTAATGACAGGCAGAAAGAGGTTTTGAAAATTCCGGAAGTTTATCCGGTTTCCGACTGTTTCTGCTGTGTTTTTTTGTCTTCTGTGAAACAGAAAAAAAGAGGGAATAAAATAGATGAGTATGTTTTTAGATACGGCTGCTGTCAAAGTGAAAGCCGGCCGAGGCGGTGATGGAATGGTGGCTTTCCGCCGTGAGAAGTATGTTGCCAACGGTGGCCCATGGGGGGGGGATGGCGGCCGGGGCGGCAATGTCATTTTTAAAGTAGACGAGGGGCTGCGAACCCTGATGGACTTCCGCTATAATCGCCACTTTAAAGCTAAGTCCGGCGAAAAAGGGATGACCAAGGGGATGCACGGCCGAGGGGCTGAGGACTTGGTTGTACCTGTTCCGCAGGGAACGACCGTCCGTGATGCAAAGACAGGCAAAGTACTTGCCGATCTTGTCCGTAAGGATCAGGAATTTACTGTTGCCCATGGCGGCCGAGGAGGGCGCGGGAATATACGCTTTGCGACACCTCGCAATCCGGCGCCTGAAATCTCAGAAAATGGGGAGCCCGGTGAAGAACGCGAGCTGGAGCTTGAATTAAAGATACTGGCAGACGTGGGTCTGGTTGGTTTCCCTTCAGTCGGGAAATCAACCTTGCTTAGTGTTGTTACAGCAGCCCGTCCAAAAATCGGTGCCTACCATTTTACAACCATTGTTCCTAATCTGGGTATGGTTCGTACAAAATCGGGTGAAAGTTTTGCGATGGCGGATTTGCCGGGACTGATTGAGGGCGCCAGCCAAGGGGTTGGCCTTGGGACACAGTTTTTGCGTCACATCGAGAGAACACGGGTGATTCTGCATGTGCTTGATATGTCTGCGGGAGAAGGACGTGACCCTTATGAAGATTATTTGGCTATCAATAAGGAGCTGGAATCCTATAATCTTCGTCTTGCAGAACGTCCGCAGATTATTGTAGCCAATAAAATGGATATGCCTCAGGCAGCTGAACAGCTGGAAATTTTTCGAAAAAAATTAGCTGCTGCATATGACGAATTTGCCGAACAGCCTCTGATTTTTCCTATTTCCGGCCAGACGCATCAAGGGCTGGAAAATCTGATGGAAGCGACAGCAGATTTGCTGGATAAAACGCCTGAATTTCCTCTGTACAGCGAGGCTGATATGGCTCAGACCGAAACATATTACGGTTTTACAGCCGATGATGAACATCCTTTTGATATTTCCCGCGCTGACGATGCCGCTTGGGTATTATCAGGTGAGAAATTAGAAAAGCTTTTTGTGATGACTAATATGGAGCGTGATGAAGCTATCATGAAATTTTCTCGCCAGCTGCGTGCCATGGGGGTTGATGAAGCTTTGCGCAGCCGCGGTGCTAAGGACGGAGATACTGTACGCATCGGCAGTTTTGAATTTGAATTTGTTGACTGATACTCAATCAGCTTGAGATAGCTTAAGGTATTCAGTTTTAGCTATTAACTCAAAATGAAAAGAGGGCTTTTATGGGAGATAAACCGATATCATTTAGAGATAAGGACGGAAATTTTGTTTCGGCAGCAGATGTTTGGAATGCAGAAAAATTAGAAGAGCTTTTTAATAAACTCAACCCTAATCGCAAAATTCGCTTGGAAAAAGAGAAGAAAAGAGAAGAAGAAGCCGGAAAACAGCAGGATCCTTAACCCAAGGCCGGCTGGATTTCCGGCTTTTTTACTTCTTTATCAGTCCTTTTTCAGTCAGCTGGTAGCTTATTTTGGGGACATGGCTGATATAGCTGCGGTCATGAGAAACACTGATAATACAGCCGGGGTAGGCTTTGAGAACTTGCCGGATAGATTTCTGTGAAGTAGGTGAGAAACTGCGGGTGGGTTCATCCAGCAGTAAAATATTATGCTGGTTGAGCAGCATCTGGGCGAGGAGGAGTTTTGCTTTTTGTCCTCCTGAAAGTTTATTTACCGGCCGATAAATGTCTTCATAATTGAACTGTAAACTGGAAAGATAGGTCAGTACCTGTTCTTTTTGGTGTCTTCTGCCGCAAAATTCCAGAGCTGTTTCTTGACCATCCCAGATTTCATCATAATTTTGCGGCATGTATCCGATAGACAAAGCGCCCTTTTGCTCTTTAAGCTTTTGGTAAATGTGTTTTAACAAGAAGGTTTTGCCGATACCATTGCGCCCGGTAATGACAATTTTATCCTGTCCGTATACCGTGAGGCTGATAGGAATGGTTTTTCCTGCTTGAGGCAAGGGCAGCAGTTCATGTTCATAACAGAGAATTTTCTTTCCCGCAGGCAACGGCTGCAATTTTTGAAAAGTAATATGGACAGTGTCAGTCTGATAAGGAACTGGGTCTTTTTGTCTGTTCTCTCGTTCGAAGCGCTTTTGCTGAGCTTTCAGGGCTTTCATTTTTTTAGCTAAGAGCCGGCCTTCAATGTCATTTCGTGTCTGATTGAGAGCATGATGAACAGCTGACTGAGAGCGCCTGAGTTTAGTCAGCTGCTTGTTTCTTTCCTGCTGTTCTTTTTTGGCCAGTGCATTTTGCTTAGAAAATTGCCTTTGCCTATTAGCCATATAATCCAGATAGCTGCATTTTTTCGTATGTACCAGAGCTTGTTTTTTCTTTTTATGGTATTCTAAATGAATGATTTTATTAGCTGTTTTTGCCAGTAAATGCTCATCATGGGAAATAAAAATAATGGTTTGCTGGTTTTGTCGGATGGCATTTTGCAGCCATTCTAAACTGTCCAAGTCCAAATCGTTAGCCGGCTCATCAAGAAGGAGCAGATCTGAGGGTGCCAAAAAGAGCTTTATGAGCTGCAGTTTCAGCCTTTCTCCTCCAGAAAGACTGCCAATAGTCTGCGGTGAATCAAAATGCGTACTGGCAAAGCCCAGCTCGTTAGCAAGTTGGAAGCAGCGGTTAAAATCGAAAACATTGTCACTCTCAGGGTTATAAAGATAGGAAAAGCAGTCTTTTCTCCAGTCTGCTGCCGGCATTTGCTGGGGCAAATAGCTGATATGCCGGGACAAATTGCTGATTTGGCCGTGGACGTCTGCATACTCTTTGATACTTTCAGGATCAAAGAGGTAAGAGAGCAAGGTAGATTTTCCTACCCCTTCCTGACCGATCAGAGCGACCTTGTCTCCTTTTTGGATACTGACAGTCAGATCGGGGACTAGTACAGCGTTTGTACGGCGGTGCCTTATTGTTAAATGGTTAAGTTGCAGCATAGCTACCTCACTTTCTTTCAAACACTGTCCAGCCTGATGAGCAGCAGCTGATTTTTGGCCGTGACAGGTTTTTGCGATAGAAAAACTCTCCTACCTGACAAGTAGAAGAGTAAAGTGAGGCTATAAAAACAAGCCTTTACTGTCTAAGTAAAGCTGACTTAAAAAATAAAGCGCACACTAAAAAACTAAACTTGTTCAGGTAAGCCTAACAAAAGATTAGCTTTTTGCTGTCCATGGCGCTTTATTTCCTCCTTAAGATTGATTATTTTAAGTATAACAGATGATGAAAGCGGTGTCAATATCCTGCTGCAGGAAAGCAAAAAATCTTTTTCGTCTGGGAAAAGGAGCACTGCAGGGCTGAAATATAACTTGCAGCAGTTGTAAAAATTATCAGCCTTTGGTTTTACAAAAACTTTCAGCCTGCTAGAAAAAGAGATATCAAAATATTATATTAAGCAAAGTCCTATAAGTACAAATAAAAGGACTCGTCCCCAAAAGTGACGAAGTCCTTTACATCTTTAGTATCAGACATTTAAAACTTTGTTTAGAAAATCCTGCAGGCGCGGGTGTTTAGGATGATCAAAGATTTCCTCAGGGCTGCCATCTTCTAAGAATTCACCGCCGTCAGTAAAAATCACACGGTTAGCCACTTGACGGGCAAAACCCATTTCGTGCGTGACGATCAGCATTGTCATGCCTTGATGGGCTAAATCCTTCATAACATTAAGAACATCACCGACCATTTCAGGATCAAGAGCAGATGTTGGTTCATCAAAAAGCATGATAGCAGGGTTCATGGCTAAACTGCGGGCAATAGCTACCCGCTGTTTCTGGCCTCCTGATAAGCTGTCCGGCTTCGCATCCGCCTTTTCAACTAAGCCGACTTTCTCCAGCAGCTCCATGCCGACCTTTTCCGCCTCTTCCTGAGAATACTTTCCCAGCTCTACAGGGGCAAAACAAATATTTTCAAGGACGGTCATATGTGGGAAAAGATTAAAATGCTGGAATACCATCCCAATATTTTCACGTGCTTTGTCAACATCAGTATTTTTATCCGACAGCTCATAGCCGTCTACAATAACTTTCCCGCTGGTAATGCTTTCAAGGAGGTTAAGGGTCCGCAGAAAAGTAGATTTCCCCGAACCAGAGGGACCGATAATGCAGACAACATCACCTTCATAGAACTGTGTTGTAATGCCTTTTAAAACTTCGTTATCTCCAAAAGATTTGTGGAGGTCCTGAACATCAATTTTTAATTCTGCCATTATTTTAACCTCTTTTCTAAACGTCTGGCTAAGCGTGTTAACAGCGTAATCATTACAAGGTAGATGATTGCCAGGATCGCATACATACGGAAGGATTGATAGTTGCGGGCAATGATGATTTTCCCAGTTTGAAAGAGCTCAATCAGACCAATAGCCGAGACAATTGTCGTATCTTTCAGTGAAATAACAAACTGATTAATGAAGTTGGGCAGCATCAGTTTAACAGCCTGAGGCAGAATAACTTTTCGCATTGTTGTTCCGTAGGAAATCCCCAAACTGCGGCTGGCTTCCATCTGTCCTATAGGAACGGCCTCAATACCGCCGCGGACAATCTCTGCAATGTAGGCTCCGCCGTTGAGCGACAGCGCAATAGTAGCTGCCAAAAAGTCATTGATCGGGCTTTGGTTTCCCGTAATCGATTCAATTAAATTGGGAATTCCCCAAAAAATAAAGGCTGCTACAATCATCAGAGGGATACCGCGAATAACGTCAACAAAAACAGAGGCAACAGTCCGCAGAGCTTGGCTAGGCGTAACAGCCATCATCCCGACAATAATACCGATAATCATTGCACAGGCAAAGGATACTAGCGTTAACATCAGCGTTGTTCCCAAACCGGATAGAAGCTGGCCGTAGTTATTGGCTATTAGACCAAAAATAGTTGATTCATCTACCGTACTGTCTTCTGCCTTATCATTATTTGTTTCTGATCCCAGATACTTATCAATAATTTCATCATACTGTCCGGACTCTTTAAGAGCTGCTAAACCGTTATTAAACATTTCTATCAGCTCTGGATTGCTGCCTTTTTTTACAGCAAAACCATATTCTCCAGATTTTTCTCCTTTGATTGGAGTATCAAAGTTCCGACCCTGAGAGATTGCATATTTCAGCACTGCCTCATCATCCATTAAGGCATCGATGGATCCTGAATTTAGACTGTCATACATGGTCGAAGCTTCATCGAAGGCTTTTAAACTGTAACCATATTCTGCCGCGTGTTCTTCAAACCAGCTATAGGAAGCTGTCCCGTTTTTAGCGCCGACTGTTAAGCCGGCTAGCTCTTCGTAACTGCTGATGTCACTGCCGGATTTAACAGCTAAAATGATATTTGATGTGTAATATGAATCCGAGAAATCAAAGATTTTCTTGCGGGCATCAGTAATCGACATACCGGCAATAACAGCATCGGCCTGACTGGACTGAACAGCGTTGAGTGCGGCGTCAAATCCCGGATTGCTGATTTCAATTGTAAAGCCTTGCTGGTCAGCGATTGCCTGAATTAACTCCATATCGATACCGACATATTGACCGCTGTCGTTCTGAAATTCAAAGGGAGCAAATGAAGAGTCTGCAACAATTTTGTAGCTGCTTTTGACTGGAGTCGCTTTGCTGGACGCATCGCCGGTCGAAGCTAAATTGTTGTTTTCTGTCCCCAGCCATTTAGCCATGATTTCGTCATATGTGCCATCTTCTTTCATGGCTGCAAAGGCCTGATTAAATTCGTCAATAAGATACTCGTATTTGCTGCCTTTTTTTACAGCAAAAGCAAAGCTCCCGACCTCTTCGCCATCGATATTGATAGCATACTTTTTCCCTTGATTGATGGCATACTGCACAACAGGCTCATCATCCATGGCCGCATCAATAGATCCAGAATCCAGGCTGTTGTTCATTAAATCACTGGTGTCAAATGTTTTTAAGGTGTAGCCATACTTATCTTTATTTTTTTCTAAAAATGTTTGGGCTGCTGTCCCGTTCTTAACTCCAACCGTCTTTCCTTTGAGCTGGCTGTAATCTGAAATATTGCCGTCATCACGTGTGTAGAGAACAACCGCCGTATCATAATAAGTATCAGAAAAGGTAAAGACCTTTTCCCTTTCCTTAGTAACCGTTGTTCCTGCCATCAAAGCATCAGCCTGTCCGGCCTGGACGGCATTGACCGCAGCATCAAAGCCGGGGAAAGTCATATTGATATCCCAATTTTGCCGTTTGGCGACTTCATTGATGATATCAACGTCAATCCCTTTATAGGTCTGATCGGAATCTTTAAATTCAAACGGAGCATAGGCAGTATCTGAGACGATAGTAATCGTTTCAGCATTCACGGCCTTAGCACCTGACATAAAGAATAGCGAGAACATTGCCAGAATCAATGCTTTAAAATAATTCTTCATCTTGATCTCCTTTATACAATATGATTAAAATTATAGCAAAAATTAAGCCATTAGGCAAATGCTAACCGGGTTTATGTTATATTTTCTTACATAGATGACAGTGAGAATATCAGCGGAATCAGCGGTATCAAACGGCTTTCTCCCTCCTAATTTTCACTGTACTATTTAATATGATTAAAATTATAGCAAAAATAAAGCGATTAAGCAAATATAAGTTGATTCTGTGTGACCTTTTCTGACATAAACTTCAATTCAACTCTTTTCTTTGCTTTATGATAAAATGTAAATAAGCTGATAGATTGGGGAAAGCCCCATTTTCAATGCAGCAGGGAGAGAAGCTTAAGTCCATATGAGCTGACAATGGGATTTGTCTTTCCTATTTTTATTTGACTTTCTAAACAGCCCTTATACCTTATGAATCGAACACGCCCTAAGAGCTGTGCAAAAAAGATAAGGCTAAGTTTAGAATTGATTTCAAGTTAGTTAGCCGTAAACGTCTGAAAGCTTTGTCGTCTTGACAGAGGTGCGCCTACGAAATCAAAGATTTCTGGCTTACCGTCATTTTTGCTTTGCTCTTTTGATGGGCTTTGTATCTTATTGAACTGAACACGCCCTAAACGCTGCGGGAAAAAAATGTCCTGACTTAGAATCTGGCGATTCGTCAGTCAGTCCCCTATTTTCCTTTTGCGTTTTATACGGGCTTTGTATCTTATGAATCGAACACGCCCTAAGAGCTGTGCAGTGACATCATCCAGTGGATGATGTCAGCCCGAACCCAAAAATTAAAGAGTGAGGAAACTTTATAATCTGAGATTTTGTCTGTTAGCTAACCGTTGACGTAATTGAAGATTTCTGGCTTACTGCCAGCCGTAAACGTCTGAAGGACGATTTTAAAAATAGTCCTTCATGTTTGTTATAGTGTTATGTGCAAGACGCAGTAGCCTAGTGGCACTTTATTCGCTTTTTCAAAGCTTAAAATTGCCTACTAGGCTTTGCGGGGGTGGGACAACGAACTTTGTGGTCTGGGGTTCTGTCCCACTCCCTAGTCGTTCTGGCAGGGGTGCGCAGACGAAATTAAAGATTTCTGGCTTACTGCCTTTTTGCTTTGCTCTTTTCACGGGCTTTGTATTTTAGTGAGAGGAGAAGTGATGATTGATCGAAAGGAAGATAATCGTTTTAAATTAGTTTCGGCCTATGAGCCTTCAGGAGATCAGCCTAAGGCTATTGCAGCTTTAGTAGACAATATTGAAGGAGGGGAGAAAGCCCAAATTTTGCTGGGTGCAACGGGTACTGGAAAAACCTATACCATGAGTCAGGTTATTCAGCAGGTGAATAAGCCGACACTTGTTATTGCTCATAATAAAACCCTTGCTGGACAACTTTACGGCGAGTTTAAAGAATTTTTTCCAGATAATGCTGTTGAATATTTTGTTTCTTATTATGATTACTATCAGCCGGAAGCTTATGTACCTTCGAGCGATACTTATATTGAGAAAGACAGTGCGATTAATGACGAGATTGATAAACTTCGTCACTCAGCTACATCGGCCTTGCTGGAGCGCAATGATGTGATTGTTGTTGCTTCAGTCAGCTGTATCTATGGTCTGGGTTCGCCTAAGGAGTATGCCGAAGGAGCAGTCAGTCTCCGGCCGGGACTGGAAATATCACGGGATAAGCTGCTCAATGATTTAGTTGATATCCAATTTGAGCGCAATGATATTGATTTTCAGCGCGGTCGCTTTCGTGTTCGCGGCGATGTTGTTGAAATTTTTCCTGCTTCCCGTGACGAACGTGCCTTTCGCATAGAATTTTTTGGTGATGAGATTGACCGGATTCGAGAAATCGACAGCTTGACCGGCAAAGCTTTGGGAGAAGCTGATCATTTGGTGCTTTTTCCGGCTACTCACTTTATCACCAGTGAAGACTATATGGAGCGGGCTATTTACAATATAAAAAAGGAAATGGAGGAGCAGGTTAAACTTTTTGAGAAAGAAGGGAAACTGATTGAAGCGCAACGTATCCGGCAGCGAACAGAGTATGATGTTGAAATGCTGCAGGAAATGGGCTATACTAACGGCGTTGAAAATTATTCACGCCATATGGATGGTCGAAGCGAAGGAGAACCGCCCTATACCTTGCTTGACTTCTTTCCGGAAGATTTTTTGATTATGGTTGATGAGAGCCATATGACTATGGGTCAAATTAAAGGGATGTATAACGGGGACCGTTCCCGCAAAGAAATGCTGGTCAATTATGGCTTTCGCCTGCCAAGTGCGCTGGACAACCGCCCCCTGCGCCGCGAGGAATTTGAAAGTCATGTCCATCAGATTGTATATGTTTCTGCGACACCGGGCGACTATGAACGAGAGCAAACCGATACAATCATTGAGCAAATTATTCGGCCGACCGGTCTTCTTGACCCTGAAGTAGAAGTTCGGCCAACTATGGGGCAAATGGATGATCTGTTGGGAGAAATTAATGCCCGTTCTGAAAAAGGAGAACGCACCTTCATTACCACCTTAACAAAGAAAATGGCTGAAGATTTGACAGACTATCTTAAAGAGATGGGGGTAAAAGTCAAATATATGCACTCGGATATCAAAACGCTGGAACGGACTGAAATTATTCGCGACTTACGTCTAGGCGTTTTTGATGTTCTTATTGGTATCAATCTTCTGCGGGAAGGTATTGATGTACCTGAAGTCAGTCTGATAGCTATCTTAGATGCTGATAAAGAAGGCTTTTTACGCAATGAGCGGGGACTGATTCAGACAATCGGCCGGGCAGCCCGTAATTCAGAGGGGCATGTTATTATGTATGCCGATACTATAACGGACTCGATGAGACGGGCAATTGATGAGACAGCCCGCCGCCGTGAAATTCAGATGGCCTACAATAAGGAACATGGCATTGTGCCTCAAACCATTAAGAAAGATATCCGTGATCTGATTGCTATTACTAAGACCAGTGATGAAGACGGAATAGTTGCTGAGGAGCTGGATGTCTCCACAATGACTAAGAAAGAACGCCAAGAAACAATCAAGAAGCTGCAAAAAGAGATGCAGGAAGCAGCTGAACTTCTTGACTTCGAATTAGCTGCTCAGCTTCGGGATATGGTCTTAGAACTTAAAGCGATGGATTAGAAGGAATCTATGGGTTTTTGCTGCCAATATCTTAAATGATGCCTTATACTGTCTAAACCACAGTCATTTATAGAAAAAGAAGTAGGACAAAAATCAATAAATCGTCATTTGTTGGCGATTTCGATTTTGTTGTCCTACCTCTGCACAGTTGATTGGGGAGCTTGCTATCCCTTGATTGATTAGGGATAAGAGCTTCCAATTAACCACTGCATCATGCTTATCTGTCTAAAAAAGTGAAACGAGGCAGGACTTTTGTCCCAGCCTCGTTTTCTGCTAATTAGTGGGGAGAGTGATTCTTTTTTCGGTAGTTTTGTCAAAAAAGTGTCCTTTAGCAATATTGAGAGTTAGGGAAACTTTTTTTCCAGGCTGATGAGTATCATGTGCATCGGATCTAGAAACAAATTCATTGCTTCCAAATTTGGCATAAAGCATCGTTTCGGAGCCCAAAAGTTCAGAAACAAGAACTTCAGCTTCGATGTTGGCTTCAGGGTAAGTATCACGAACAATTTGCTGGGTAGAGATATCTTCTGGCCGAATACCGAAAATGACAGTTTTACCAAGGTATCCCTGTGATGCAAGAATTTTTGCTTGGCCTGCCGGCAGACTAAGGCGTAATCCTTCATTGTTAATCAAGGCATCTTTCTCAACTGTCAGTTCAAAAAAATTCATGGCTGGGCTACCGATGAAACCTGCGACAAATTTATTTGCTGGTTCATTGTAAAGTTCTTTAGGGCTGCCAATCTGTTCAATGCGTCCAATTGTTCCCGAACCATCAGGACTTTTGCTGGAACTCATGATAACAATTCTATCAGCCAAGGTCATCGCTTCAGTTTGATCATGAGTGACGTAAATGGTCGTGGCACCAATGCGGCGGTGGATCTTGGCAATTTCAGCGCGCATAGAAACCCGAAGTTTAGCATCCAGATTTGATAAGGGTTCGTCCATTAAGAATACTTTAGCATCCCGAACAATTGCTCGTCCCATAGCAACCCGTTGTCGCTGTCCTCCGGAAAGATCAGCAGGTTTACGTTCCAAAAATTCTGTCAGCCCAAGAATTTGAGCGGCTTCCTTAACCCGCTTATCAATATCTGATTTGGCATATTTTCGAAGTTTTAGGCCAAAAGCCATGTTATCGTAAACGGACATATGAGGATAGAGGGCATAATTTTGGAAGACCATTGCAATATCACGATCTTTAGGTGATTTATCATTAACAAGCTGATGATCAATGCTTAGCTCACCTTCTGTAATGTCTTCAAGACCAGCCACCATCCGCAGAGTTGTAGATTTACCGCATCCGGAAGGACCAACAAAAACAATAAATTCGCGATCCTTTATATTAAGATTAAAATCTTCAACAGCATAATGATTGCTGTTAGGATATTTTTTATAGATATGATTCAGATTTAATTCAACCATAGTGTTTTTTCCTTACTAATTTCAACTGTTTTTTCTCTATTCGGAAGTATATTACTTAACAGATCCGCCGGTAATACCTTCAACATAATATTTTTGCATGAACATAAAAAGCAGAGTAATCGGAATAGCAATGAGCACAGAGCCTGCTGTAAAGGATAAGAACCAATTGTTAATTGTGTCTTGCTGCAGCATAGAGAAGAGCCCGATGGCCACTGTATATTTGCTAGTGACATCGCCAAGAATAACTCTGGCAAAGATGAAGTCAATCCAGGGAGCGATAAAGGCCATCAGAGCTGTATAGACAATAATTGGTTTAGCCAAGGGCAAGGTGATTTTAAAGAAAATATCCATGCGCCTTGCTCCATCAATCATAGCCGATTCATCCAAAGAATAGGGGATGGTATCAAAGAAACCTTTTGCGATATAAAAGTTGAGAGCAGCCCCAGCTGAATAAACAAGAATTAAAGCCAAAAGTGTCTGATCCAGATTGAGTGCTTTAAGAATATAGTAAACAGCAATCATGCTCATAAATCCTGGGAACATATTAAGCACTAAAGCTAATTTTAAAAAGCTGTTACGATGTTTGAACTTGATACGGCTGAGTGAATAAGCCATAGCGACATTAATAAAAGTTGAAATGATACAGCTGGCAGCCGCCACATAAAGAGTGTTTAAAAACCACCTGCCAAAAGGGAAAACATTCTGATTGAAGAGCTTGATATAGTTTTCAAATGTCCATGTTTTTGGGATAAAATAGTTGACATAAGCCGTGCCTTCACCTCGAAAACTGGACAGCACAACCCAAGCGATTGGAAAAAGCCATATAATGGAAAGTACAGCCAAAAGCAAATAAACCAGAGCTAGTCTTACATTCTTACGATTTTTCATTATTTGACAACCCCTTCCTTATAAGAGTTTGTCCTAGTGTAAGCCAGTAGGCTAAAGACAGCTGAGAGGACAAAGATGATAATACCAATAACGGAAGCTAAGTTATAATCTGCAGCAGTAACAGTTAGATTATAAAGCCATGTAACTAAGAGATCCGTGCTGCCTGCCTGATAGAAACTGGAATTGCTTGGGCCGCCTCCCGTTAAGAGATAAATCACATTGAAATTATTAATATTGCCGATAAACTGCTGAATTAATGTCGGTGTCATAACCAAGAGAATCTGAGGAAAGGTGATCGATTTAAAAATTTGAAATTTATTGGCTCCATCGATTTCAGCTGCCTCTATTTGTTCCTGCGGCAAATTCATAATAATTCCAGTAGCGACCAGCATAGTAACTGGAATCCCAACCCACATATTGACAAAAATAATCGAAAATTTCGCCCATATTGGATCTGATAAAAAAGGAAGAGGTGAGGCAGCCGAAACGAAACCAAGTTTTTCCAAGAAAGCATTGACCGGTCCGGCATCATTGAGGAGGTTGCGCATAATCAACAAAGAAATAAATTGAGGGACAGCAATAGTAATAACAAAAATAGTCCGCCAGACTTTCTAGAACTTTAAGCCTTTTGTGTTAATCAATAAAGCCAGAATAATACCGAAGAAAAAATTGGTTACTGTTGCAAATACGGCCCATATCAATGTCCATGATAAGACCGGAAAGAAGGTATTGGCCATACGGCCGTTAAAAACATTGCCAAAATTAACAAATCCGACCCAGTCAAAGAGGCTTTTGGGCGGTAAATGACTGTGATCGTAACTAGTAAAGGCCAAACAGATCATATAAATCAGCGGCAAGACAGTAAAAAGCAGCACACCAAGCAGTGGCAGTGCCATTAAAGTCATATGGAAACGCCCGTTTGTCAAAGTCAGTAAGTCTTCTTTAAAGGTAGGAATTTTCTTGCCTTCTTTATTAAGAACATACAAATGACAGGTGCTTTTAAGGCTGCACCAGTAAATATAAGCAAAAACCAAACAAAAAATAACAGAAGCCAGACCGAAAATAAGCAGCAGCATGGAGTTATCTCCATTAACAGTTACCTGCAGTTTAACTCCATCAATCGTTTTTGTAACAGTACCTTGTTCTTTAGTTCCCAGTGTAACTAGTCCTTTAAGAGCAGGAATAACCTGACTGATAAAAGCAATGATAAAACAAACTTCAGAGAGGAGAAAGAAAAATCCCTTAACGAATTGCTTATTTTTGATATTAGCCAATCCCATGATAAAAAAAGACAGTCTAATATCCCAGCTTCCTTTTCTAAAGGATTCTTTAACAGGTAAAGTTGCCAAATCCAATGCACTTGTATTCATGAAAACCTCCTTTTAAATAAGATACAAAGCCCGTGAAAAACGCAAAAGGAAAATAGGGGACTGACTGACGAATCACCAGATTCTAAGTCAGGACATCTTTTTCCCGCAGCGTTTAGGGAGTGTTCAGTTCCGATAAGATACAAAGCCCGTGAAAAACGCAAAAGGAAAATAGGCGGTAAGTCCGAAATCTTCGATTTCGCAGACGCACCCCTGTCAGAACGACTAGAAGGATGCATTAAATTGATTCTAGTCTTTTTCAGAACTCTAGTTGTCTAGTGACATTTTAGCCGCTTTTCAAAGCTTTAAAGTGTCTACTAAGTCTTGCGGGGGTGGGACAAGGAATTTTTTATTCTTGAGAAAAGTTCTGTTCCACTCTCAGACGGCTATGGTTGGCAGTAAGTCAAAACTCTTCACTTTCACCTGTCCACCTCTGTTAAGAGGGATGTTGCGGTGATTTTTTGATTTGAATTGAGTACATGAAGTCTGATAAAACAGAAAAGAGCGGTAGTCACATTTCACCACAGCACCTTCGTGCAACATCATCTTAGCGGCAAAAAAGGAGCCGTAAAACAAGTTTAATTAAGAATTGACTTGTTTCCGGCTCCACGAAAATTAATTATTTAGCATCTGCTAATTCTTCATCAAAATCTTTTAGTTTAGTGAGGTAATCACTTGCCTTGATTTTACCGTTATAAGTATCACTGAGAAGAGCTGCACTTTCTGTCCAAAATGTAGTCATTTGGCTTAATTTAGGAGTTACGACGGTATAATCTTCCGAAGAGGCCATTGTAATAACTGCTTGGGCTAGTTCATTTGACTGAACAGCTTCAGATGCTTGAATTTCTTTGTTAGCCGGGATAATATTGCGTCCTTCATATTCAAACTGATTTTTTTGACTTTCGGCGCTTGTCAGCAAAGAAGCCAGTTTATAAGCAGCTGCGATACGCTTAGTATCAGAACCAGCAGGAGCCTGATTGACTGCAAAAAGTTTGACACCAAGGAAAGCCTTTTGCTGAACAGTCTTACCGCCGATTGACATGGTTGGGTAAACAGCAATACCTAAATTGTCTTTCCCGATAGCTTCTTGAGCAGCAGATAAATCCCATGGGCCTGTCTCGATAGCAGCTACTGTGCCATCGCCGAATTTTGACATGGTATTTTCAGCTGTCAAGTTAACAAAACCGTCATTAGATTTTTGATCAGCAATCCACTGCAGAACAGAGACACCTGCTTCGTTTCCCCAATTTGTTCCATCGACATCTTCTCCGTTTTTGCCAAAGAGGGTATCACCTACAGACATAAAAAGAGGAGCAGTAGCATAAGCATTCATTGATTTAAAAGTTGCACCAAATTTAGCTTTTGTGGTAATTGTTTCATAGCTGCTAACATCTTCTGCTGTTAACAGTGACTTATTGTAAAAAAGAACTTGTGATTCGATCCCAAATGGGAAAGCGTAAGTTTTGCCCTTGTATTCAGCGCCAGCAACCGCCTGATCAGTAGCGCTATTTTGAATTTCTTCTTTATATTGATCTGGAATTTCTTGAATAACACCGGATTCAACTAATTGTCCCAGCTGATCATGAGGCAGCGAAAAAACATCAGCAGCCTTTTCAGGATCTTTTTTAACATTTTCCTGAGCTTTTGAATCATTGGACTCCACAATCTTAACTTTGTAGCCCGAGTTTTCTTTTTCAAATTGTTTGACAATCTCTTGATAGGATTTTTTGGCTCCAGTGGGCACCCAGAGTTTAATTGTTGTTTTCTTTGATGCTGCCTCAACCTGTGTCTGATTATTTGCGGTTGCTGTTATTGCAGCAGCTAAGCTTAGACCGGCAATACCGGCAATGATTTTTTGCCATTTTTTCATAGCAATTTCCTCCTAAAACTAAAAATAAATACAAATATATTATGCAATCGTTTGCAAAAAAAGTCAAGACTTTTTGTGAAAAAATTTATTTGAACTCATAAAAAGCCCTTAAATCAAAGAAAAAAATAAAACAAACGCTTGCATTTTGTCTTTCTCACTGTATAATGTAATATAAAAGCTAAAAAGACAGTCTGTCCCGGATAAATTTTATTTTTGCGTCTGGATTGAAGTAAGTAAGATCCATCATGGTAAAAGGTAGGTCATGTTTGGTCGTTTTGCTTGTGAAATCTATTGGTATAGGAACAATGGGTTTACAGGCATGGGGGTCATATCTGATCTCGTTTTAAATTAAGAAGGCGGAGTGTAAAGATTTGTCTTTCGAAGCTATGTTCTTTTTCTAGGTTTGTTTCCTATTTTTGCTGAAATTCCACATAGCTTTAAGCTTTGGTCGAAAGGAGAAATGATGTGGTTACGATAAAAGATGTCGCCCATAAGGCAGGCGTTAACCCTTCAACCGTCAGCCGGGTTTTAAAAGATCATCAATCGATTTCTATAAAAACCAAGGAGAAGGTCAGAAAGGCAATGCGCGAATTAGGCTATGTTCCTAATGTTGCGGCGCAGATACTGGCCAGCGGTTTGACTTACAGTATTGGTCTTGTCTTTCCGCCTCTTTTAACTCCGGATCGTCTAAGTGAACCATTTTTTATGCAGATTTTGTCTACAATTACTAATGAAGCTAAAAATAATGATTTTACGGTTTCGATTGCAACAGGAATGACAATGGCTGATTTGGAAAAACAAGTTCAATTGATGTACAAACAAAAACGAGTTGACGGTTTTATTATTCTTTATTCTGAACAAGATGACCCGATCAAACGCTACTTACTGACCAACCAGATACCTTTTGTCATTGTCGGAGCTCCGGAAGGTTTTGAAAACCAAATAACTTATATAGATAACGATAACCAGCTTATGGCAAGGACAGCGGTAGAATTTCTGTATGATAAAGGACATGAAAAAGTTCTTTTTGTTACAGATGATTTGCAGTCAGAAGTATCGTCAGAGCGCTATATTGGTTATTTAAAGGGTATTATGAAATCAGGTTTGCTCAGTCAATCCCCCTTGCTTTTTGACCGAAAAGATCCAGCAACAGTTGAGCATTTGATTGATACCATTCGCAATTTTCAAGCCACTGCTTTGATTGTTATTGGTGATGTTTTAGCTATTCGAATTGTTCAGCTGCTCTCTTATTATGAGCTTAAAGTACCAGATGATCTTTCTGTTATTACATTTAATAATTCTGCTTACGGAAAACTCATTCATCCTTATTTGACTACCTTTGATATCAATATCAGCAGTTTAGGCTCGATTAGCTTTAAACGTCTATTAGCCATTATCAGAAATCCGAATTTAGAGCTTAGTGAAAAAATTATTGTTCCCTTCACTTTAAAAGAAAGGGAAAGTGTCAGGAATTTACGCAAGACTATATAGTTATGCTGCAAGGGTATTTTATTAAATAATTGAGGCTAAAAAACTGTTTTATTCAGACTTATTTTTAGCTTTTTTGTATTGTAATGAAGTGACCTGCTAATCGAAAATAGACCTTTGATTTTAGGTCGCGTACAATTCACCACAAGATGGAAACTGTTCAAGTATAAGAAAATTTCAAAAAAAATGTTGACTTACGCAAACGCTTGCGTTATAATTTTATTGTCCTTAAGCTAAACAGGATAAGAGTTCAGTTCAGCAGGAAATGGCGAATTAATTCTAGAGCTGTTCTAATGTTAGCCACTCTGACCGGAAGTAGGCAGACGAAATCGAAGATTTCTGGCTTACCGTCAGCCGTAAACGACTGAAGGCTTTGTCGCCTTAGCAGTCGACTGCATCTTTCTAGTCGTTCTGGCAGGGGTGCGTCTGCGAAATCACAGATTTCGGACTTACCGTCAGCCGTAAACGACTGAAAGCTTTGTCGCCTTAACAGTCGACCGCACCTTTCTAATCGTTCTGGCAGGGGTGCGTCTGCGAAATCACAGATTTCGGACTTACCGCCTATTTTCCTTTTGCGTTTTTCACGCCCTTAGTATCTTGTTATAATTGAACACGGCCTAAGCTCTTTGCAAAAAAGATAGCCCTCCCTAGAGTCTTTAGTGACTCGTCGGTCAGGCTCCTATTTTTGCTGTGAGCTTTAAACGGCCTTTGTATCTTGTTATAATTGAACACGGCCTAAGCTCTTTGCAAAAAAGATAGCCCTCCCTAGAGTCTTTAGTGACTCGTCGGTCAGGCTCCTATTTTTGCTGTGAGCTTTAAACGGCCTTTGTATCTTGTTGGAGGAGATGGATAATGGAAAAACGTGCAAGCGGTGTTTTGATGCATATCAGCTCTTTGCCAGGAAAATTCGGAATTGGAACTTTTGGGAAAGAAGCTTATCGCTTTATTGATTTTTTGGAAGAAACAAATCAGACTTACTGGCAGATTTTGCCTCTGACGACGACCAGTTACGGGGATTCTCCTTATCAGTCTTTTTCGGCTGCTGCCGGTAATACACATTTTATTGATTTTGATTTGCTGGAGGAAGCTGGGTTCTTGGAAAAGGCCGATTATCAGTCTGTTGATTTTAGCCAGGATCCGGAAAAAGTTGATTTTGCTCGGATTTTTACAGCACGGCGTCCAATTTTAGAAAAGGCTGTTGCCGCTTTTTTGGCACAAAAAGATGCCGTCCTCTTGCTGGATATTTTTGAGAAGGAAGCGGGCTGGCTTCAGGATTTTGCCGAATTTATGGCTATTAAAGAATATTTCGGCAACAAAGCCCTGCAGGAATGGGAAGACAAGGCAGCTATCAGGCGTGATGAAGCTGCTTTGGCGGATTACCGTCTGAAATTAAAGGATGCTATCAACTATCATAAAGTGACACAATACTTTTTCAGTCAGCAGTGGGCGGCCTTAAAAACCTATGCTAATGATAAGGGGATAAAAATTATCGGTGATATGCCTATCTATGTTTCTGCTGACAGTGTTGAAGTGTGGACGATGCCGGAACTTTTCAAAGTAGATAGCGATAAGCGCCCTCTTTGTGTGGCAGGCTGTCCGGCTGATGAGTTCAGTGCAGACGGTCAGCTTTGGGGCAATCCCATCTATGCTTGGGATAAGCATGAAGAAACGCACTTTACTTGGTGGGTTTACCGTATTAGGGAAGGTTTTAAACTTTATGACCTTCTGCGCATTGATCATTTTAAAGGCTTTTCAGATTATTGGGAAATCCGCGGTGATTATGAAACAGCCAATGATGGAGAGTGGAAACCGGGTCCCGGACGTGCTTTATTTGATGCTGTTAAAGCTAAGCTGGGGGATGATTTACCGATTATTGCTGAGAATCTGGGCTATATTGATGAGCGTGCCAAGCAACTTTTGGAAGATACGGCCTTTCCGGGAATGAAGATTCTCGAATTCGGCTTGCTTGATACGCGGGGCAAAAGTACCGACATTCCCCATCACTACACAACTAATACGATCGCTTACACTGGGACCCATGATAATGAAGTCATTAATGGCTGGTATGAAAATCTGACATCGGACCAACAGCATTATACTGATGTCTATACACGCCGTCAGCCTGATGAACCGATTACTCAGGCGATGTTAAGGCTGCTGTATGGTTCGGTTAGTAGTATAGCTATCAGCTGTATGCAGGATTTGCTGAACAAATCTGCTGACTGTCGGATGAATGTCCCAAATACTCTGGGCAACAACTGGCAGTGGCGGATGTTAAAAGATGACCTGACTGATGAAAGGAAGGCCTTCTTGACTGAAATTACCAGTATTTACAACCGTAAAAATACTGATTTACATCAAAAGAAGGATGGTAATCATGATAACGCAATTTAGACAATATCTGGAAAATCAAGGAAAAAATTTGACGGCTTTGTCCAATGAAGAAATCTATTTCACCCTCATGGACTATGTTAAAAAGTTAGCTGCTCAGAAAAGCAAAAATACGGCTAAACGAAAAGTTTATTATATTTCAGCAGAATTTTTGATCGGAAAACTCCTGTCCAACAATCTTATTAATTTAGGAATTTATGATGAAATTCAAGAGGAGCTGGCTGCAGCCGGGAAGTCACTGGCTCAGGTCGAAGATGTTGAGCCTGAACCTTCTTTGGGCAATGGCGGGTTAGGACGTTTGGCTTCCTGTTTTATTGATTCCATGGCTACGCTGGGAATTAACGGAGAAGGTGTTGGTCTGAATTACCATTGTGGCTTATTTAAGCAGGTTTTTCGAAACCATCAGCAGGAGGCAGAGGCAAATTACTGGATTGAAGACAATTCTTGGCTTACTCCGACAGCTGTCAGCTACGATATCCCTTTTAAGGATTTTACGCTTAAATCCCGTCTCGATCGGATAGATGTCTTGGGTTATCAGCAAGACCACAAGAATTATCTCAATTTATTTGATATTGATGGTTTGGATTACAGCTTAATTAAAGACGGCATTTCTTTTGATAAAACTGAAATCAAAAAAAATCTGACGCTCTTTCTTTATCCAGATGATTCTGATAAAAACGGAGAGCTGCTGCGGATTTATCAGCAGTATTTTATGGTATCCAATGCAGCACAGCTTTTACTTGATGAGGCGCTGGAGCGCGGATCTAATCTGCATAATCTGCCAGACTACGCTTATGTGCAGATAAATGATACCCACCCTTCGCTGGTGATTCCGGAGTTAATCAGGCTTCTGACAGAAAAACATGGCTTAGATTTTGAAGAAGCCGTTTCAATTGTCAGCAAAATGGTCGGCTACACCAATCATACGATTTTGGCAGAAGCTCTTGAAAAGTGGCCGCTTGACTACCTCAATGATGTCGTTCCGCATTTGGTAACGATTATTGAAAAATTAGACAGTCTGATTCGCAGTCAGTATCCTGATTCGGCCGTTCAGATTATCGACAGCGATAAACGGGTGCACATGGCTCATATGGATATTCACTTTGCAAACAGTGTTAATGGTGTGGCAGCTCTGCATACAGATATTTTAAAAAACAGTGAGCTGAAAGCTTTCTACAATATCTATCCTGAAAAATTCAATAACAAGACAAATGGGATCACTTTTCGACGCTGGCTGGAATTTGCAAATCAGGATTTGGCAGCTTATATTAAAGACCTGATCGGCAAAGATTATCTTTATGATGCAACAAAGCTGGAAGATCTGCTGTCTTTTGCTGATGATCGGGCTGTCCACGCTAAGCTATCCGTTATCAAGCACCAAAATAAACGGGCACTTAAACGTTATCTGAAAGATAACCAAAATATTGAACTGGACGAAAATTCCATCATTGACACGCAGATAAAACGTTTCCATGAATATAAGCGGCAGCAGATGAACGCTCTTTATGTTATTCACAAGTATTTGGCCATTAAAAAGGGCCAGCTGCCTAAACGAAAAATCACTGTTATATTCGGCGGTAAGGCTGCCCCTGCTTATACGATTGCTCAGGATATTATTCATCTGATTCTGTGTTTATCAGAACTTATTAATAACGATCCACAGGTCAGTCCTTATCTCAATGTCCATTTAGTTGAAAATTACAATGTCAGCCTAGCTGAAAAACTGATTCCGGCTACAGATATATCTGAACAAATTTCTTTAGCCTCAAAAGAAGCATCGGGTACCGGCAACATGAAATTTATGCTTAACGGAGCGCTCACTCTTGGGACGATGGATGGCGCTAATGTAGAAATTGCCGAGTTAGCCGGTCGTGAGAATATTTATACGTTCGGTAAGGATGCAGATACAATTATTAATCTTTACGCCCAGTCAGGCTATAATCCGTCAGATTATTACCACAGCAGTGCTGACATTAAAGAAGCTCTTGATTTTGTTATAAGTGATAGGATGTTAGCGATAGGCAGCCAAGAACGGCTTTCACGGCTTTATCAGGAAATAACCACTAAAGACTGGTTCATGACCTTAATTGATCTGCAGGATTATATTGCCATAAAAGAGCAGATGCTGTCAGATTATGAAGACCAAGAAAGCTGGAATAAAAAGGTGATTCATAATATTGCTAAAGCAGGCTTCTTTTCGTCAGATCGGACGATTGCCCAGTACAATGAAGAGATATGGCACAGCTCCTAACCGGAAAGTTTGACTCGTATGGCAAAAACTTATAATAAAACAAGCTGAAGCAACCGAGAATAAAACAAGAGCAGCCGCTGACCGGCGGTCCGGCTGCAGCCCTGTTTTATTCCCGGTTTTTTTGAATTTTTATAATTTCCCCATTGACAATTGTATAATTATAAAATATAATGGAAACATATTAAAGACGAAAAGAGAATTCAAATGAAAATAAAGACTGTTTTTCGCGGCTTAATTTTTGCAACAGCAGCCCTCTTTTTAACAGCCTGTGGATCAGGCGGGCAGGAAGATACTTCAGTAAAGGATATTCAGGATAAGGGGACACTGGTTGTCGCCATGAATCCTGAATTTGCACCTTTTGAGTTTAAGACACTGGTTGACGGGAAAGATACGATTGTCGGAGCTGATGTTGAGATAGCTCAGGCCATTGGAGAAGAGCTCGGTGTTAAAGTGAAATTCTCATCAATGTCCTTTAACAATGTTCTGGCCAGTCTCCAGTCTGGCAAAGCGGATATTGCTATTTCGGGAATTTCAGCTACAGAAGAGCGGCGAAAAGTTTACGATTTTTCTGAAACCTATTATGAATCCGTCAATGTGGTTATTGTCAGAAAGACAGATTTAGATAAGTATAAAGATACAGACGCTTTTTCCGGTCTTTCTGTTGGGACACAAAAAGGTTCCATTCAGGAATCAGTGGCCCAAGAGCAGCTGGACGGTGCTAATATAGTTTCACTGACACAAAATGGTGAGATGATCAATGAACTGAAAAATTCTCAAGTAGACGGTGTTGTTCTTGAAAAACCAATTGCAGAGGGCTATGTCGCTAAAAATGATGATCTGGCTATTGCTGATATCAGTCTGAAATCAGGCGATTCAGATGCCTATGCTGTTGCTATGCCTAAAGGCAGCACTGCTTTGAAAGAAAAAGTGGATAAGGTCATCAAAAACCTAAAAGAGTCAGGGAAAATCGATCAGTTTGTTCAGGAAGCCTATGACTTATCTGTTTCTGAAAAAGAACAGTGATTTTGAAACAGGCTGAACTCAGTGCAATGACTAAAAAGAAGAGACTGGAACAAAGATTCCAGCCTCTTCATTGCTGTTTAGCTTTGTTTTATTCGATTATGCCTGACGGCAGTTAAAAGTATTATCAGAAGAAAGGCAGAATTTGATATTTTCGTCAGGCAGGCTTTAGCTTATTTATATTCATACAGGAGAAAAGATGGAACTAGCTCGTTTTGGTGTGGAGGAATGGCTCAATAGTCATGAAAGAGAAGCACAATACGATATTGCCGGTGTTTCTATAGGGTCACTCAGCTTGGAGGAACTGTTTCAGCTGACAGCGACAGATTCGGCGGCTTTTTTTCAGGATTTAGCAATTAAACCGCAAGACTACGGGTGGATTGAGGGTTCACCGGCTTTTAAAAAGTCAGCGGCCCAGTTATATCGCCATTTAAAGGCAGATAATATTTTACAGACAAATGGAGCAACTGGTGCCAATTGGCTTGTCTTGTATGCTTTGATTGAACCGGGGGATCATGTGATTTCCCTTTATCCCACTTATCAGCAGCTTTATGATATTCCAAGCTCACTGGGGGCAGAAGTCGAGTTCTGGCCGATTAAAGAAGAACTGGGCTGGCTGCCTAGTCTAGATGATTTACGCCAAATGATTAGGCCAAATACGAAAATGATCTGCCTTAATAATGCTAACAATCCGACAGGAGCTGTCATGGATGCAGATTATCTAAGAGAGCTGGCCGCTCTTGCCCGCTCTTGCGGCGCTTACATCCTTGCGGATGAAGTTTACCATTCATTTGGAGAAGAAGAACCGCCGGCGGTGGCTGATCTGTATGACAAAGGCATATCGGTTAACAGTCTGTCCAAAACTTACTCATTGCCGGGGATTCGTGTTGGCTGGATAGCGGCGAAAAAGCAGTTGATCGAGCGTCTGAAAAATTATCGGGATTATACCATGATTTCTGCTGGTGTTTTTTCCGATATGGTAGCTGTTTTAGCTTTGGAAAACCAGCAGCAGCTGTTAGAGCGCAATAAAAAAATTGTTCAGACCAACTTACAGATCCTTAAAGATTGGGTAAAACATGAAAAAAGAGCCAGTTTTATCCCTCCCGACTGGGTATCTACTGCTTTTGTAAAACTGGAAACCAAGCTGCCTACAGAAGAGTTTTGCCTGCAGCTGTTGAGAAAGTACGGTGTATTAGTAGTGCCGGGCAGCCGTTTTGATTTGGAAGGACACGTTCGTATCGGCTACTGCTGTTCGGCTGAAACACTGAAAGAGGGGCTTAAGCGCCTGTCACTTTGTTTATCAGAAAACGAGCAGTCTTGACACAGATAAAGATAATCAGTTATGATTATAAAATGTTTTTTGTCTATCTAAGTCAGGTCTTAGATTTTTAGTTACAATTTGGAGAAAGAAGAAAAGATGAAAGTAAAAAAAATGATTTTAGCAGCCGCCGCTTTAGTTACTGGTCTGTTTTTAACAGCCTGCGGATCGTCTTCCAGTCAAAGCCTTCAGGAAAGGATACAGGAAAAGGGGAAATTGGTTGTAGCAATCAGTCCTGATTATGCTCCCTTTGAATTTAAAGCTTTAGTCGATGGTAAGGATACAATAGTAGGGGCTGATGTCCAGCTGGCACAGGCCATTGCAGATGAACTTGGCGTTGAACTGGAACTGTCTTCAATGAGTTTTGATAATGTCCTTTCCAGTCTGCAAAATGGTAAAGCAGATTTAGCAATTTCCGGTCTTTCCTACACAAAGGAGCGGGCTAAAGTTTATGATTTTTCGGATCCTTACTATGAGACAGAAAATGCTGTTTTAATTAAGGCTTCTGATTTCGATACCTATACTGATGCAGACAGTCTGGCTGGTAAAAAAGTGGCTGTCCAAAAAGGCACAATTGAAGAAAATTTGGCTAAAGATCAGCTGTCTGATTCAAATATTGTGGCTTTGACAGCAATGGGAGAAGCAGTAAATGAATTGAAATCAGATCAGGTACAGGCAATTGATTTGGAAAAACCGGTTGCAGAAGGTTATCTGGCACAAAATTCGGATTTGACTTTAGCCGCTTTTGCTCTTGAAACAGATGAGGGAGACGCCAAAGCTGTTGCAATGCCAAAAGATAGCGGGGATCTGCTTAAAACGGTAAATAAGGTGATTAAACGATTAAAAGAAGAGGATAAATATCAAGACTTTATCGCAGACGCTGCCCAGCTGACAGGTTCGCAAGTCGAATAATAGTACTTACAGCAGCTGAAAAAACTGAAGTAAAATTTTTTCGGGCCTGATTAGAAGTAAGTGTCTAGAGTTTTGGGAAATGAAAAATAAATAGAAAAAAACAAGGAGGAACGGAGAAATCTGTTTCTCCTTTTTCTGTTTCTAAGTTAAAACGAAAGGACACAAACTAATGGCTGATGAATTAGAACTCGTGATGGGTATTGAGACTTTAGAAATTTTTGAAGTCAAATCTTCTGATGAAAACAGTAAGGATGATTTAGAATCACCAGAAGAACAAGTATTAAATTCAAAATCCTATCACACTAATGTTGTTCAGTTGACGTTATTTGATGCTGTTAACCTAGCTAATTTTGAAGATTCCTCTTAGTAAGGAATTAAGGAAAAATAGGAGGACACACTAGTAATGAATTTTTTTGATCTATTTGCTGGTATTGGTGGTTTTCGAATGGGACTAGAAAAAGTGAGTTTATCAAAATTTAGGTGGGAAATGCCTGACACATCACCAAGCACGAGTACTGGTTATATTCATAGAAATACAAAAGTACATTTATTTAATATTGAAACAGGAAAGAGTGCTTGTAGTAAATACTGGCAACGACCACTCTTCTATGATGAAGTTGAATACACTGGAAATGATGACTGTTATTGTAAGAAATGTCTTAAAAAGTGCAAAAACTGGAAGGGGTGGAAGGATGAGCCCATTGATTGTTTTTAATATTAGTTTTGCTATGGTCTTTTATGCCATGTTTGTTATTCGGTATTATCGCAGAGAACACTCAGGACTCGTTTTAATTCTCTTTATAATGAATGCCGCAGGAGCACTTTACCCGATTTTTAAACACTTTGGATTATTCTAAAAGACCAAAAATAAGGTTTAGTATTGAAATACTAAGATATAAAAGAAAGGATAAGATATGACACCGATTGCTAAGTTAACTCGAAATATGATTGTCGTTGACCTCATGAAACAAACAGGTTGGCCAAGAGAAAGGGTCGTCAAGGCACTGGAGTTGATGGAGGCCAAAAAGACGATTTGTTTTGCCGAAAACGGCAACTTGAGCTTAAGAGTTTTTGAGGGGTGAGATGATGGTTGGTTTAGAACAATTTTCAGCTATTACACTGGAACAAATGCAAACATCGGAACGGTATTTTCCGATGGCGTGGGTTCTGTGGGAAGATGCTCATTATCGTGATCTTCGTTCAGACTGCAAGGTATTGTATAGCATGATGAAAAATCGTTTAGAACTATCGGCTAAAAATGGTTGGGTAGATGAATTAGGTCGTGTTTATATTGAGTTTTCAAATGCAGAAATCCAACGATATTTTAACTGCTCCAAACCGACTGCTATCAAAATTAAGAATGAACTGTCGAACTATGGTCTAATTTATGAACTCAGTCAGTATTCGAATGCTGATGGGCAATTAGCCAATCGCATTTACATTGGCAATGTCATGACCTATGATGCTGAAAAGTACAAACAAGAACGCTTGGAGCGTCAAGAAAAAGCTTTCCAAAAACGAATCGAAAAACGCCAAAACAGACCCCGTAAAAATAATTTACGGGGGGTGTCAAAAGATTTAACGGAGGCAGTTAACAATTTTGACCCGAATTATAAAGACTCTAGTAAAACTGATTCTAGTAAAGAGAGTCATAGTTCTAGAAAGGCTGAGAAAAATTCTGACGAATTTTCTCAACCTGCTAGAGCTGATCATCACTCTTCTCAAAATCAATCGGTTAAGTACGTTCCACCCAAATATTATTCGTTGCTAAATGTCATTGCGGATCGCTATAATGCAAAATTTACCCAGTATGATCTCTTTACAGGAGAATTCCAGAATTATAGCTTAACGCATCAACAAAAAATGCTTATCGGACAATATTTAGCTGAGGGCTATGTTACCAGTCAAGAAATGATTGACTTGATAGAAAACCACATCCCTGTCGATTGTGACAGTCCATTAGCTTATCTCTTGAGATCCCTAGAAAATTTAAAACGAGAACGACTGTATGAGGAAAAAGAAATCGCACATCGCAATGCCAAAAATTATTATGCGATGCACCAACAGGAGGTGGTAGCTGATGAACGTTAATGATGACACTAAGCTAGATACTGCGATTGAAGAACAGTCCCCCTCACAATATCGAAGTAAAATTATGGTACTTCTACTTCAGTTGAGTTGCTATTTGATTAATTTGGCATTGTTCCTAGGGTATCACGTCCTAATCATTTCTATGCTGATGGCGTTATTTCAGCAACATTGGCAAGCCAATTCGCTTCCGTTTTGGCAGTTAGTGAGAGAGCACATGTTTGAACAAAATGTTATCTACCTAGGAATTATCCTAATGCTGCTTAACTTAACGCTACTTGAGAACTAAAAGGGGAGAAGCATGTTACACGATGAGTTTAAACAAATATCACACAAAGCTTTAATCGTTGGTCGTAGCCCAAAAGAGGAGTTTATTGTAATTCCAAAGTCTTTATTTGAAGATAACAATCTTAGCCATCGGGAACTGATGAAACGTGTTGAGGAGCTGGCGAAAAAGCAATTGGAAAATAAGAGAGGACACAGGTGATTGATGGGAAAGGAGAAAGCAATGCTTAGTGTTGTATTTGTTATTGCTAGCTTTACAGCTCTTGTTGGCATTACCTTAGTAGCTGTTGAAAGTCATCATGCACCCCTCATGGCAGATGATGAAATGACTGTCATCGTAAAGGGGGACTGATAATATGACACCGTTTAATCAAAAGGCACTTGTGATTTTAAAAGGCACCGCTGTTTTAGCTCAACAACAAAAACTGGATGAGTTGATTATAGTAGCTTCTACGGAGGATGATAGCACGATTCAAGTGATGACTGGAACACCATTCAGCACCCTTGCTAAGCTAATAGCGATGGTGACAACTTCAACTGAGCAATTGGGAAATTTATTAAAAGCAGATACTGAAAGCTTAGAGCTATTGAAAAAAGAAAGTGAAAAGCTCCAGCAATCACTAGCTAAGTTATAATCTAAGATCAAAACACATGGATGTTTGACCTAGGCAGGTCACTAAACTACCTCTGTCCTTTGACAATAAAATACAAGGCTTGTCCCAATGCAGCGTGGCTATGGATAAAAGAAAAATGGGGGCGAGTAACTAGCTAGAAAATGATATCTAGCCCAGCCACAGTAACGTAAAAGCATGACAGATTTGTCATAAGCTGAAGGAGTACGGGTTCCTAGACTATAAACCCAGCGTATAAAATACCGAGATAGGTTTACGAACCTATCCAGCACGGCGTAGATCGCCTTTCAACTTCAAGGAGAAACCTATGATAGATGAAACACAAACAGTCCACCTAAGGGACTTAAAAATTTTAGGAAAACAAGGTGGTGCGACGGCTCGTTTAGAAGATGGGACAGAACTCATCCTGAAACCAGACTATGCGGTGAAGCAAGCTAGAGGTTATGTAGACGGCTTCCTAAAGGATGTTGAATTTCATTTAAGCTACAAAAGCATTTATCACCAAATTCGTACCATCAAAAAAGCTAGCCACCTAGTGGCTAGAAAAGTGAGAAGCCCATCAGGTTTCGAGCTACGTTTAACAGGAAAAGGCTATAAGCCAACTAGAAAATTATCAAAAAAGGAAAATCCAACATGAAAAAGAAACAACTTTTAGCGACTTTAACACTCTCTGTCCTGACTCTTGCTCAAGTTGGTTGGGTCAGTGCTGATGAAACAAGCATAGCACCTATCGAATCAACCTCGCCTGCAATGCTAGCACCCTCTGGTTCAACCTCGTCAGAACCTATAACAGAAGCACCTGTTTATGATGTTCCTTCAACAACGGAACCAATAACATCAAGCGAACCCACTCAATCTGTTGAAAATTCAACACAAGTAGAAGAAACAGCGGAGACATCTCAGACTTCGCAAAATGAATCGGAATCAATTGCTCCTCCTAGCACTGTGGAGCCAAGTAATCCTAATATACTGCCATCAACCTCAATAACAGAAAATTCAATCGATACGACTTCTAGTTCTGATGAATCTTCTTCAGCCGATCAGGGACAAATTACTGGAGAGACAGAAACACTTCCAACTGTTAATGATGAAACTACAACAGTGACGCCTGATAGCAGCACATCAACGAATAATTCGGATGTTTCTGCCCAAACAGCATTCCAAGAAGGAGTTAGTCAAGTTGGGACGACCTCTACTATAACAGGACAAATCGTCCAAAATGTTACTTCTGATGCACCTATTCAAACTCAGACTGGTTTTACTGTTGTCAGCACTCATAATGGCCAAGTCGTTTTAAGTGATGGGGAGGCAGTGACACCTGAAACTATAGGAGCGGTCATAAACTCAGATAAAACCCTTTCTGTTACTAAGACAGATGGCACTAAAACTACTCTACCGCACACAGGAGAAGCAGATAACTTTGTGGCTGTTTTAAGTGGACTGCTTTTGTTAGGGCTCAATCTTATTGGAATTGGACTTTATTACAAAAAACAATAATAATTTAAAAATAAAAAAGGAGACTATTATGACTATTTCTAACAAATTCACAAAAACTTTATTAGGATTGACATTAGCAGGAGCTATTGGAATTTCTGCAGGAAACACCATTAGCCAAACTATATTACATCAAGATACGACTGTCCATGCAGCTTCTTATCGCACATGGGAGTATCGGACGATTCGACAAGGAGTTGGTTATCTCCGACAACGCCGTTCGGTAATCAAAGGCTATTACCAAAATGTTGGCTGGGTTTACTCATCTGTCGGACCATGGCAAACCTACTAAATCTAGTTTTCTCTTCCGCTTTATGATATAATAAAGCAACTAAAAAGGGAGGGGAATGAAATGGGAAAGGACAATAAGATGAATGCACATGTGACAAAAAATGGCTATAAATATTACACGCCACGTCAAACAGCTTCAAAGGCTCCACAAGCTCCTAAAGAGAATAATTGGAAGAAAGGATTGAAAGGATTGAAGTGGCTCGGAAAAGCTCTTCTGGCTGGCCTGAAGAACCTACCAGGGCTTATCATGAAAGCGGCGGTCCTTATGGTGACAACCCCACTCATGATTTTGCTTTTTATCTTTAATCTTCTCAAGAGTCTATTAGTGACAGCCATTGGATGGGTTTTCTTTAAGTTTCTTGTGGTTGTGGCTTATGCTGCTTTTTGGACTTTCTATGCTTGGGTTACAAACAATTCATCCTCTGAATTTTCATTTGTAGATAGTCAAATGAATTGGCTAATGACTAACTTTTTCTTTCCTCATGGCGTGCCGATTCATTACTGGTGGGAAACAACTATTATTGTTGTCCTAGCAGTCATTACCGCCCTTTCTCTAACCTTCCATCCAAACGAAGAATAATCTTCTTTATCATCTATCCTATGAGACACTAAGAACGCTTCTTGGTGTCTTTTTTTGACTTTAAAAATAGAAAGTGAGACAAATACATGCAACCAGTTGTAAATTTTATCAATCAAATCGGAACTATTGGAGGCCTTGTTGGTCTTGGTTGGGCAGCCTGGGGCGCCTGGGACTTGGCAATCGGCATTCGACGAGAATTGGACGACAAGAAAGATAAGGGAATTCAAAGTATCGTTGTAGGGGCTATTTTAGGAACGGTGCTGAAAGCCCTCTTTTCAGCTCTCGCTGCAGGACTCTCAAGCATGGGTTAAGAGAAGGAGGAGGAGGTGGTGGTCGTGAACCAATCCACACTAGACCAATTAACCATGAGTCTTAAAGACTATAACCCGACAGCCTACCAGCTCATGGAAAACGTTTCGAGTTCAATGGAGACCGTTGCCATTTTATTACTGTTGCTTTTTATGGGGATTAACCTCATGAACTGGAACCAACAACTAAAAAGTAACGGTGGGGAGTTAACCCTGCAGCTCTGGATTGAGGAAATCCTCAAATATACCATTGCCCTTTTTCTCATCCTCTATGTGGATGAGATTTTTGATAGCCTCTCTTGGCTCTTTAATGTCATTATTAAAATGGTTGCCAAAAGTGGCATGGATCCCTTTAGCTCAAAAGCACCTAACTACAAGGGTTTGAACTGGATTTTGAAAGGTATATTCCAAGGTATTTACGTTACTGTTGACTTCATCGGTCAAATTTCAACGAAGTTGCTGATTTTATTGCGTTCCTTTACGTTATACACGTATAAAGGCATTGCTAAAATCATTGTAGCTTGTTACCTGATGGACAGTCTGCGCCCCATCTGTTTTGGCGTTTTCAAACTGTATATTGCGGCAGTTCTCCAAGGACTGATTCTGGTTATCATTATTATTCTCTATCCAGCCATTGTTACAGATGACCTCTTAACCGTTGCTAGTACAGGGGCCTGGACTAGTGCTCTTATGGCGATCGCTAAAGGGATTATTTACATTATGATGCTCTTTGGCAGTCAACGGATGGCTAAAAGTATTATGCAAGTAAATTAAAAGGAGAATAACATGGCCAAGAAAGATAACCTTGATTTGGAAAATATGTCAGGAAAAGAAATGCTTCGAGATGTTTTAGGAAGCTATAACTTTAAGTACGGAGTTTTCTGTATTGATGTAGGTATCTTTACCTATTTGGATTTGCTAATTGCAGTTGTTTTATTAATGACTAATCATCACGTTTTAGGTTCTTTGGTGTTTCTTTTTCATGTTCTGCTACTGGTGATTGGCTTTCTCTGCGGAGAGAAAAAATAGAAGATAAATGGAAGGAGTCCTATGACACGTTTAGGCAGTGAATTTTTAAAAGCTCTTGATAGCTATGAACGCCCATTCTTAGGCTATATGACCTTAAGGCAGTGGCTATTGCTTTTTGGTATTGGATTGGCAGTTATTATCACGTCAATCTTTTTTTGGCTTAAAACACCCACTATGATTCGCTATGGCGTTGGTGCTCTGGTACTAGCGCCTTTTGTGATTTTTGGGTGTCACATTGATGAAAAAATAAAGGATGAGATGCGCTTTTTGTTAACCAAACAAGAACGTGCGTATCAGACTGACTACGATAGAAAGGAATACACTAGAAATGACTTTATTCAGTCGAAAGACAACCCCGAAACTCTCCAAAGCTGAGAGGGAACGTGCGAGACGTCTCAGACGTACCATGACAGCGTCTACACAAAATACGCTCAATTATCAATATTTAACCCCAGATGGTCTCATGACCGTCACCGATGATACCTACTCAAAAACGTATCATTTGGGAGATACCAGTTACATTACAGCGACAGATGATGAACGCATCGATGTCATTGAAACCAATGCGGATATTTTTAACTCCTTAGACATTGACAATGATATGCAACTGCTTATCATTAATCGACGGGTTGAGAGTGATAGCTTAAAAGCGATTCGGTATGATCTCGCTCAAGATGGCTATGACAATATTCGCAACGAATACAATGCTATGATTAAAGATCGCTTTTCTCAGGATCAAAATACCTTCAAGGTGGAGAAATACCTAACCATCACTGCACAGGCCGACCAACCCAACCAAGCAAGGCGTATCCTAGACGATACGGCTAATGTCATTGAAAGCCAGTACAGCAGTTTGGGGATTTCCTTTAAGGAAATGGATGGCTTAGACAGACTGCGAGTTTTTCGTAAATTGCTACGAAAAGAAGCCTTCCTCGATTTTAGTTATGAAGATATCGCCGTGGCTGATCTATCAACTAGGGACTTTATTGCGCCATCTTACCTAAAGTTTGAGAAAGACCATCTTCGGATTGATGATTATTACGCTAGAATTCTTTATGTGAAACAGTACCCAACTTTCTTAAATGACAAGCTAATTAAGAATATTTTGGATACTGGGATTGAATTAGCTATTAGCTTACATGCAAAACCCTACGATACGGCTGCAGCCATTAAAAAAATTAAAACAGTTCAATCAAGTGTCCGTAGAGAAATGATTAAAAGCCAAAAGGCAGCGGCTAAAGATGGGATTGCTGCCAACTTAGTCGTAGGAGGGAAAGCCACTGAAACTTCAAGAGAAACCGAGAAGTGGACGGAAGAACTTCATGATAATGACCAGAAGATGTTTTTAGGGGTTATGACCATCTACCTACTAGCAGATAGCCTAGAAGAACTCAATAACTATACCGAACAGGTGCAACGCTCAGTTCGTAAGAATACTATTGAGCTAGACAAATGTTACCTTTATCAAGAAGAGGCCCTCAATACGATTTTACCAATCGGGGTGCCTTTTATTAATGTCAAACGTCGCTTTATGCGGGACATGACAACGAGCAACTTAGCTACCCAAGTGCCTTTTACGAATGTTGATTTGCGTTCTAACAGCCCACGGGCGATTTATTATGGCCAAAATCAGCTCTCTAAGAATGCCATTACAGTTGACCGTAAAAGAGATCTGAATACAGGTTCAGGTGTTATTTTTGGTATTCCTGGTTCTGGAAAGTCAGTTCTAGCTAAGGCAGGAGAAATTATTCCAACGCTCCTGCGTTATACAGAGGATCAAATCATCATTGTTGATGCTGAAGATGAGTATACAGGCATCGGACGGGCCTTTGGTGCAGAAATTATTACCATTGCGCCAGGATCTCCTCATCACTTCAACCTCCTTGATTTACCTGATAAAGATAAACTTCAGGCTGAAGATAATGATCCTATTGGACAAAAGTCAAACCTCTTGTCTACACTCTTTGAAAATATCTTCTCTGAGGTGTCTGATGATGAATTTGCTATGATTGACCGAGTGACCAGAAAAACCTATGAAGCTTATCACAAGCCTACCTTTAAGGATTGGCAGGAGATGTTAGAGCAACAACCTGAAGAGGTAGCGCAAATGTTAGCCCTAAAAGCAGAACCTTATACCAGAGGGTCTAACGACATTTTTGCCCACCCAACCAATGTCAATATGGATAACCGCTTTATTATCTTTAACCTCAAGCAGTTAAGTGGGAAACTCAAGCCTTTTGCGCTTCTTGTTATCCAAGACTATATTTGGAATCAAGTGGTCAATCACCAAGGAAAACTAACCACTTGGCTTTATTTCGATGAGTTGCAACTTTACTTTAAAAATAAACTGCAGGCAACCTTCTTTACGGAACTTTACTCTCGTATTCGTAAGTATGGTGCTATTTCAACAGGAATTACCCAAAATCCTGAAACCGTCTTGTCAACAGAAGAAGGACGTAAACTTGTTGCTAACTGTGAATTCATGGTTCTCCTAAAGTTAAAGCGTACCGATTTAGAAGCGCTGTCGCAAGTAACCTCACTGACACCTTCCTTAGAACGTTTTGTCTTACGACCTAAAGCGAAAGGAACGGGCTTGATAGTGGCTGGAGATACCATTGTTCCTTTTGAAAATCCTATTGCGAGAGATACGAAGCTTTACCAACTTGTCGCAACCGATGGCTAACCCAAAGATAAAGAAAGTGAGGTGTAGTTGATGTATGAGACAGATTCCAAACAAGCCAGACAAGAACGTAAACAACGGATAAAAGAAGGCATCACGTCCAATAGAAGTAAGGTGCCTAAGGAAGCTCGCTTGGAGTCTAAAATGGCTTACAAAGCAGCTAAGAAAGACTATCGTCTAGCTCAAAAAGACTATGCCTTGCATCAAAAACCTAAACCTACAGCTAAGGCCCTTTTCTTTAAGCAACAACAAGATAAGGCAAGACTCGATAAACAAGTCGCAAAGACCATTTATAAGCGAGCTAAAAAAGATGATGATACTTATATTCCCAATCGCTTGAAGCGACGCACCAAACAAGGCGCTAGGATGAAAGTTCGGCAGAATGTTGAGCAAACGGTACGGGATAATGACATCTTAGGGGATTTGGTCAAATCTAGACAAGATATTCGCCAATTTCACTATCAAAAGAACGCTTCTAAACATGCGCTTAAAGCAGGTGGAAAGCTAGCCAAGTACACTATCAAACATAGCTATGGTCAGTTGAACCGTACTTATAACTTTATCCGTGGACGTGGCTATACTAGAACCCCAGAAGAATTTTCTTGGGAAGGTAAACTCACGAGAAAAGTTCGCCAAGTAAGACAACGTGTCGCACAAACTAAAGCAGGGAGAGCCGCTAAAGGAATGGGAACAGCCTTAAAAGTGGGTTCAAAACCGATCCGCTCTATTTTGGCTAATCCATTAACGGTTAAGTCCTATTTCCTGATGTTTCTGATTTTTGGTTTCCTAGCCCTCTTTATGGGGGTTCTAGGAGGTAGTGGTCCAGTCCAACAAGATGAGTTTGATTTAAACCAATCTTGGCTACAGATGAGTAAACGAGATCGAGAGAAATCTAATGACAAAGTAGATTATTGGACCAACATAGATGATATCCTCTTTTTCATGAACTACCGCTATGGTAGTGAATGGAACCCAGATAGTAATTGGAATGAGGGAACAGGTGGAGAGTTAGCTGGAAACCTAGGTTTTAATCACTTTTCGGATGCTCTAAACGATTTATGGAACCATCTAAATGATGGCCCAAGCAATCTCAAAACCATGGCAGACCTCTACGGGTCTTCTTCAACACTAAAGTGGGCTAAACTTGATAAAGATGAACAAGAAAAGTATAAGGAGTTACTCGACTTAGTTAAGGAAACTGGACGTTACCCTGCTTATCAAGAACTAGATAATCCCTTTTATACGGAAGAAGAGGAAGGTTATAGCGATGCTTTAGTTATTTTGAAGCGTTTTGGTTATACCTCAACTACAGATGTCTATGAAAAAACACAATTGAAGGCAACAACAGGTCAGACCTTAAGAGCTCCTTTATCTGGGAAGATAAGTATCAAAGACGATATCGTAGCTATTCAAACAGATGAGGCTATTTTCACTTTTGAAAAAGTTGGTAGTATCCGTGTTACAGATAGCACAGAGATCACATCTGGCGATGAAATCGGAAAAGTAACGACAAACGGTTATCAGACCATTCAATATCAGAAGTTGGAAGAAAAAGCAACGAAAGATAAAGAGGCCAAGTGGACAGCACTCAACCCAGGCTTTTACTTTCAGTCTGTGACTTACAACCAAACGACCTCAGTGTTAACAACACTTGATGGGGATTTAGCGACAAAAGCTAGAAGTATTCGAGATTACTTAAAATCAAAAATTCCTAATCTTACTGACAATGGGTTAGCTGCTATGTTAGGGAACTTTGCGACGGAAAGTAGTATTACGGCCAAACGAGCTGAAAGTGATTATTTGTCCCCACCTATTGGTGCAAGTGAATCGTCTTGGGACGATGAAGCTTGGCTGAATATGGGCTATAGTGAAGGTGCTAGTGTAGGAAACTTAGTTGTTCACCGAGGATTAGGTCTAGGCATGTGGACGGATACTTCAGATGGAGCTAATCGATCAACGCTACTTCGTCAATATGCGACTAGTCAAGGAAAGAAATGGTATGATCTGGAATTACAACTAGACTTTATGTTAAATGGTGATAATCCTTATTACACAACAATTGCTAAGGAAATCCTAACGAGCAGTGATGACGTGGACACACTCACCAAACGTTTTCTCAATAATTGGGAAGGCAATGCAGGAGATAAGCTGCTAGAACGTCAGAATAATGCAAAGCAAATGTTAAACTTCCTAAGTCAACAGGTGGCTGGTGGTGGAACGCTTGCTTCCTCCTGGGATTTTCCTGAGGAATATCGGGACAAAATCAAAAACATGCCAACATCTGCGAGTACGACGACACAAGCGGGGAGTGGTTATCCAGTAGGTCAATGCACTTGGTATGCCTATAACCGCCTAGTGGAATTGGGAGAAATTACGGATCTTTCAGGGACTTACGGTTATCTTGGTGATGGTCAGAACTGGGTGAGAAACCTTGCTGCTAAAGGATGGAAAACCAGTAGTTTCCCAAGTGTTGGTGCGGTTTGCTCAACCGCAGGTGGCTTTGACAATACTTATGCAGCTTATGGCCATGTCATGATTGTTGAGGCGGTCAATAGCGATGGCAGCTTTCTAGTATCAGAATACAACTATGCAGGCAATCAAAGTCAGATCCATTGGCGAGTTTGTCAACCAGCCATTTACTATACGTTTGCAACCCCAAATTAAAAAATGAAAGAAGGAAATATTGATGAAAATGCTTGACACTGAAAAACTGAAGTTTCTAAAGTTGGCAGGTCTAGGCTTAACTGTTCTTCTTGTCTTAGGCCTAGTCTTCTGGTTTAATTTTGGAACAACAAAAATTGACCAGACAACTAAAGAGACAAAAACGACGACTAAACAGACTACTAAAAAAGCAGAAGGAAGCGAGTTAACCGCAGATTACGTTGAAGCGTTTTTGACGGCTTATTTTACCAAAAAAGACCTAGGAGAAAACCGTAACCGCTATCTTCCTTTTATGACAGAAGGAGCTTACCAACAAGAGGTCAATAGTGAGGAGGAACCTGCCACACAAGCGTATAAGGGCTATGTGGTTGATACAAAGCTTAAGTCTGCCACTATTTACATTGATGAAGAAAATCATGTGGTTCTAGCTCAAGTTACCTATACCCAGACGCAACTTCAAAAAAAGAACGACTATACGAATGCTCAAACCGATGTGCTATCAAATAGCACGCTTCGTATTAGTTATATTAAACAGGATAAGAAGTATCTGGTGAATCAGATTGAATCCATTCTGATTGTTGACACCTTAACGGCTAGCCAAGAAGGTTCTATACCAACCCTTAACCAACCAACCACAGAACAATCTACTGAAGAAGGAGACAATTAACATGACAAAACTTGAAACATTAAAAGCCCAACAAACCAAAGCACAAAAGCGACTCGCTGACTACTTAGCGAAAGTCAAAAAAGAAGAAGAACGCCTTAAAGAGCTGGAAACACAAATTATCCTAGCAAAACATGAAGAACGCTCAGATTATTTGGCCAAATATAATTTAACCTGGGCGGATATTGAAACAGCCCTTGCGGAGGGAAAATTGAAAGGAGAAGCAGACCATGTACCGTTTAACCAATCAGACACAAAACACGACAACGACCTACAAGAATAGGGATTTAGTCTTACAAGCCATTGAGCGAGAAAATGCGAGAGTTAAGCATCTAGAGGCGGAAGGGTTATTATTGGTAGAAGAGCTTGATAAAAAAGGAGTGGTGATTTACCAGGAAGACATCTCTCTTCCTTTTGATGGCATCACAGATAGCCTTTTTCTAAAGACCAATACGACCACATCTCCTGAACCCTCAAAAAAAGAAAAAAGTTTTGCTTTTCGGAAGCGCTCTGAGGTCAAGAACGATCAAGACCCCAGCTCAAAAGAGAAACAAGACCTTAGAAAGCCCGTCTCGGACACAACTTTTAAGTCTAAGACTCCTTCTAAGTCTGGCTCTCTAATAAAAACGATTGGTAAATGGGGAGCTGGGGGAGCTATCGTGGTTAGTCTAATGCTAGCAGGCCTTTCTACCACCCTGGTCTTTAATCAAGTAAAACAAGTGGCACGTTTAAGCCAACAAGTCACCCAATTAGAAAACCTCCAGTCACAAACTGGAAAGCTAGACACCTTCATGCGTTATTTTCTTACTTACTACTATTCAGAACAAGGAGACCTAGATGACTTTGTCTCACCAAAACTTAACTTAAGGCATCAATCAGGCCAATTGCAATCAGTGATCTTAGAGACCACTTCCCAAACGGGTGATAAAACCTATCAACTAACTTATATTTTGGCCATCAAAGATGGGGATAACTGGAGTCAAAAACGGCTAAAAGTAACCGTAAAAGAGCAGAAACGAGCTCCTTATGGTTATCAAATCATCAAAGCGCCTAAACTAACAGATTATCCTAACTAGAAAGGGATGTTATGGACCAAGAAAGAACAAGCCATTCTTTGGCATTAAAGGGGAAAATCACCTTAGAGATGACTATTCAAGCCCTCTATGCTTTAGCTAAGTCTTATCATGATAACCAGCAATATAAAATGGAAAATCGAACCTTTGAAGGGGAAGCACAGCTTAATGACTTTATGGCAACCAAATCTCAAAAGGATGTTGAACAACTCTTAAGCAGTGAAGTACACCTCAAAAAGCTAAAACATTACTTGGAAGAACTCAAAGTTGGCTTTACCTACTACCAAGAAGGTGAAACAACCCATCTCTTTTTTGAAAGCAAGAATCGTCTGTTAGCAGAAAAAGCGATTAAACAGATGATTTCAGAGGTCACAAAGAACCCTGAAAATTTGGAAAATTTCTCTAAAAAGGTGTTAAAAAAGCCACATGAAATGACCCCTGAAGAAAAAATTGCTTATTACAGGACTCATACTGTTTATAAAGGAATGAGTCCTGTTGTTACTAAAGGACTTGGAAAGGAAAAAGAACGATGACTAAAAAGCCAACTTGGCCTTACCTACTGGTGGGGCTATTTTCCTTTATTCTGTGTCAATCGTTGTATCATTATTACCAATTAGCAACCGAAGCCGTCCCTTTTATGGGAATGGTACGCCTGAATTGGTTATTGGAAAATTTAGCTGCTTTTCGCCTTGGTATCTTTTTTGACTCAGGTGCTCTCTATGCGGGACTTATCGGCGCTTCTCTCCCGCTGTTAGTTTATGTTTCTGGAGATAAGAGTGCTTACCGTAATGGTGAAGAGCAAGGGAGTGCCCGCTTTGCGACGTTACGGGAGATGAAACGCTTTGAAGATAAAGAGGTTGATAAGAATATGATCTTTACCAAGAAGGTCAAAATGGGACTCTTTAACTTCCGTCTAGCTTACAATGTCCAACTCAATAAAAATGTTATTGTGATTGGTCTTCCTGGGGATGGGAAAACATTTACGTTTGTCTTGCCTAACCTCATGCAGTTGAATTCGAATTTTGTGGTAACAGATCCTAAAGGGAACCTTGTCCATGAAACAGGGAAGATGCTTGAAAAGCATGGGTATGCTGTTAAAGTTTTTGACCTGATCCACTTAACGAACTCTGATCGCTTCAATCCTTTTCATTACATGAGCTCTGAGTTAGATATTGACCGTATCTCTGAAGCCATCACAGAAGGAACTAAGAAAAGTGAGTACACGGGCGAGGACTTTTGGGTACAAGCTGAACTGATGTTGCAACGAGCGCTCATTGGTTACCTTTATTTTGACTCTAAGGACCCCGAAACAGGCACACAACTTTATATGCCTAATCTAGGTCATGTGGCAGATCTCTTACGAAGTATTTATCGTGAAGACCCTGATATCCCTAGTCCTGTGGAGCAAATGTTTGAAGAATTGGATGAACGTCAACCTGGCAATTATGCTTGTAAACAGTGGAGACTATTTCAAAACTTTAAAGGTGAAACGCGAAATAGTGTGGTAGCCATTCTCTCGTCGCGCTATTCCATTTTTGATCACAATGATGTTAGAAAACTCATTAGTGAGGATACCATGGAGATTGATACTTGGAATACCAAAAAAACGGCTGTCTTTATTGCGATTCCTGAAACAAACAACGCCTTTAACTTCCTATCCTCTATTTTATTTGCGATTAGCTTTGAGGTGCTCACACACCAGGCAGATGATATTCTCCAGGGGAAGGTTGCTGGCTACAGTCGACAAAATCTAAGGCATATCCAATTTATTTTGGATGAATGTGCACAAATCGGCCGTATTCCAAACTTTGCGCAAGTTTTATCTTCTATTCGTAGCCGTGAGATGTCTATTAAAATTATTATTCAAGCCGTTAATCAGCTGGAATCGCTTTATAAGAGTGATTGGAAGACAATCTTTAATAACTGCGCAACCCATCTTTTCTTAGGAACAAATGATAAGGACACCATGGAGTATTACTCAACCCGTTCAGGAAAACAAACCATAAGAACAAGGTCAACCTCACGATCGCATAGTTATCGTAACGGTTCTTCTAGTGAAAACAAACAAATTCAAGGTCGCCCATTGTTAACTCCTGATGAGGTCGCTCGCATTGGTGTTGATGAAGGTCTTGTCTTTATCTCTAAGCAAAATGTTTTTAGGGACAAGAAAGCTAGTGTTTACGATCATCCAAGACAACATGAAATCGCCCACTCTCCTGAAGATAAGGAGACTTGGTATAACTACACCCGAAAAGGAACAGATATTGATGGTCTGTTGCTTCATGCGACAGATTTAACCCCAGAATTTGAAGAGCTCTTTGCAGCTTAAGCTAGTGGAAAGGACGATATGATGAATAATACAAAAAGACGACTCGGCTATTTAGAAACCATTAGCCAACCACTTGCCTTAAAAGCAGAAAACTTAATGTTAGAACAGCAGGCTATTTGGCGGGTTTTGGAACAAGCAGATGAAGCAACGTTTTATCAACTGGCCCCTCATCTCTTTGTGACAATAGAGCAAAAAGAGCCATTGCTTGCAGAAGGCTTTGAAAGTACTCCTGAAGGCTATGAGCTCTTTAAAAAATTACTGAAGGAGGGAAAGTAGATGGCATTAACGAAAGCACAAGCCAAGTCTCTTTCCATTCTTGATGTCGCAAGAAGTCTTGGAATGGAGATGAGACGCAGCTCCCATAAGGAATATTATTGGAAAGAACACGATTCTTTTAAAATTGATACGACTAAGAATACTTGGAATTGGTATTCGAGAGGAATTTATGGGGATACGATAGATTTGGTACAAGAAATGCGTCAGGTTACGTATGGATAAGCTATAGCTTTTTTGGATCATGGGGATTACCCTTACCCTGAAGCAAAACGGCAAGAAGAGGTGAGACAGCCTTTTAAATACACACTTAGCTCCTATGAAGAACCGTTTAATGAGGCTAGACACTATCTTAAAACGGTTAGGGGGGTATCTGATGAGACTATTGACTTCTTTTTAAATCGAGGAATGCTAGCACAAGCGCGACGTCGAGCCAAAGATGGCTATGCAGAGAGTGTTCTTGTCTTTAAAAGTTATAGCCGTGACGGGGAAATGGTTGGGGCTAGTCTTCAAGGGTTGACACCAAATAAAGACCGTTATGAGGGAAAAGGCTATTTAAAACAAATCATGTACCAATCTGAAGGAATTAGTGGATTAAATGTAGCGATTGGCTCTCCCAAACGGTTAGTAGTGACAGAAGCCCCGATTGACCTTATGTCTTATTATGAACTGCACAAGGAGACGCTAGAGGATGTAAGATTGGTGGCGATGGATGGTTTAAAAGAAGGTGTTATCTCGCATTATGCTATGGAATTACTACAAGACTTAGGTGAGATTAAGGATGAGACGTTTGATTATACGAAAAGCAGGGACTTACAAACCGCTTCAAACTTTTTGAAGAATGCTGCCCAACAAACAACCCTTTTTCATAATGGCGCTTATCAAGACCTCATTACTCTTGCTGTTGATAATGACAAAGCAGGAACAGATTTCCTAGAGAGTTTGCGAGACAAGGACATTCCAGTCATTGATGCACGGCCCCCTAAAGAAGTAAATCAAGAAAAGATGGATTGGAATGAGTATTTACAAATACAAAAAGAAAGGGAGCGAGAACTAGTGACAGTGACAGAACAAAAAGAAAAAGCTCCTGACCGAAGTCAAGAGCCATATAGCAATGCGGGCGATTCACATCGCAATCCCGATTCTTTAGGAGACTTATCTCCAGGGGCAGCATCGAAGCCCGTTGTGGACGAACCACAACCTGATTTTCCTGCCATTGCTCACTTAAAGTTTACCACTAAAGATGAGAGAATGTCAACCATAAAACCAGGGTATCACGTTATCACCAATGGAGAATTAAATAGGCTTAATAAATTTGCCCCAGGCTTACAAGCAACAGCTCAATGGTATTTAAGGGAGCTATCGGGAAGTACCATCTCGTATTTGTATCAAGACGGAGAGACGTTAGGAAAATTAAGTGTCCAGTTTTCTGATGAAAACTTCGCTCACTTGACTGGTATCTCACCAAAAGGAGTTGAGATGAAACAAGTGGTTTATGATTTTGCCCGAGGCGTTGGAGATTATGGCAATATCCAAGTGTCTCATGCTATTAAAGATAAATCAATGGTTCTTCCTTTATTACCAGATATCCTATCGTCTCAATCCTTTGTTTTTAACGATCTATCGGAGGTTGAAAAATTCAATCGGATTGACTTATCTCAGGCGATCAAAACTAATGACGAAGATTTATTACTCGCCATTAGGGATGTTGATGGTGTTGGTATTCCTGCTTCAGTCATGCGAATGAAAGAAAAATTATCCGAAAGTCTTCAGGGAAAAGAAAATATTGTTCTTGCTGTTTATCGCCAGCGTGATGGTCAACTCGACCAACTGTCTATCAATGAAGAGTATGTGAGAGATGGTGGGAAACGGTTTGAAGATATTCTAAAAAATGATGAGTTTAGCCGCTATCAAGAAGAAGCTTACAGAGAAGAAATGGAGCAACTTTCTGCTAAACGAGACTCAGATGGTGATGGTATTTCAGATGAAGAGGAGCTAAAACAAGGAACCAATCCTTATGATTTTAGATCAACACCAAGTTCTAAAGGAGTAGATGAAAATACTCTTGAGCCAGAAGAAACGTTCCTTGCTTCAGGTAGTGTTGCTGTTGCTGATCTCATCAAAAATAAGGATATTGCAGGGCTTAACCAACACCTTAAAGAAGGCATTAAAGCTTACCTGAACTCAGAAAACTATAAAAATTTCCTGACAAAAATGAGTCAGTTTAATCAATACTCTAGCCGAAACTTGCGCTTGATTTTAGCTCAAAAGCCAGATGCTTCTTACCTCGCTCCTTATAATACTTGGAAAAAATTTGATCGTCATGTCAAACGAGGAGAGAAAGCGTTGAGTGTCATTATTCCAGTAACCTACGTGAAGAAAGATCAACAGGGACACCCCATCTTAGATAAAGATGGCAAGCCAGAAACAGGACTAGCGTTCCGCCTAAAACCCACCACTTTTGATGTCTCTCAGACAGAAGGAAAAGCGATGCCAAAAGCTGCCAAGGTGAAGGAACAATTGACGGATTTGGATTATGCAAACCTCTATCGTGCTCTTATGAGTATTGCCAAAACCAATAACGTGTCTGTTCGGTTTGAGGAGATGGAACGGTCAACATTTGGCTATTATAACCCAACGGAAAACCAAATTGTTTTACGCAGTAATGAGATGAACAAGTCACAAATTATTAAGACCTTCTTACACGAAACGGCTCACTCAGAATTACATCATAATAACAATCCTCAGCAAGAACAGCTTACTAAAAGCACCGCTGAACTCCAAGCAGAAAGTGTGGCTTATGTGGTCGCTTCTTACTATGGTATTGACACAGCTGACTACTCTTTTGATTATTTGGCAGGTTGGTCGAATGATAAAGAAACCCTTGCAGATTTGGAAGCACAACTTGATATTGTTCAACAAGAAGCCAAAAGTTTAATGGTTCGAATGGATCAAGAACTGGAACAGTTGCGCTTAGTCCAACAAAGACAAAGTCAGCAACAATTTGAACAAAAACTTCAAAAATATAAAGACCAAACCAAGCAAGCAGTTGAGGACCATAAAAAAGAAATGAAAGAGGAAGCACAATCAAAAAAAGAAAAGGGGCTCTCGAAATGACCGAACGAGACAGCTCAAAAACACCTAAGGTCAAGTTAAAAACAACTCATTCTTAAGGAGGACAACACTCATGACTATTACCCAGGAAATGAAACTCATTACTTTATTATCGGATATTCTTCCAGTCTTAGATGGTGACATCATCCAAGGACTTTCCCCAGAAGCTAAAGGCCTCACTCGCCAAAAACTCATTGACCAATTACAGGAAGATAGAGCCTCTTTTTCTGAAGGGGACATGATTCTGATCACTTATTTTAACGACAGTATCCAGCTCTTGCAGACTATTTCTGACGAAGATTTTCAAACAGTTCTTGAGGAACAAATTGTCTTAATAGACCTTAAACGAGGTCAGTCTATTTTTCAAGAGCTAGATGATCAACAGCTCACCCGTCTAGGTGAACAGTTGAAAGCAAAATCACTGAAAACAACAGTAGAAGACGAAAAAACGATATCATTCCTCAATCGTTTTTTAAAACCCTTTCACTAAAGGTCTCTTAAAAAATAAGTCTGGACTCCTTACAAGGAGACAGGCTTTAGGGGGCTTGGGGTCTTCCCCAAAACTGAAAAAGGAGAGAAGGAAAATCTTAAGATTGACCTTCTCTAACCTTTTTTAAATTCGCATTTGCCCGGGCAAATGCTAAGCTTGCCACAAGAAGGGAGGTAGAAGCTATGCCTCAAAATATGGATAGGCGGAAACGGAATATCCGCAAGGAAATTTATTTTACGCAGAAGGAATATAATCAAGTAAGACATGCCATAGAACAAATGAAGACGCCGACTTTTCAATACTATGCAAAGAACCAATTGATACAGGGAAAACTGGTGCAGATTGATTTTTCAGAGTTAAAACATTTGCGAGTCGCTATCAATCGAATTGGTGGAAACATTAACCAGATTGCTAAACATGCTAATGAAAATCAAACCATCTCGTCAGAAGAGTTGGAACAAGTTTTAGCTTATTTATCAGAGATTAAAGAGATGGTTACAACTAAAATCTCTAGTGCGGAGAAGAAAAGTTTGCAGGAAAGAAAAACTAAAGAGATAAGGACATATGATGAATGGTAGCTATAAAACCACCCAAACAAATTAAAACACCCGCCAATTTAAAAATTGCGGTGCGCTATATTTTGAACAAAGCAAAATCAGTTATCCCACAAGAAGGGTTTGAAACAGACATTGACTTTCCTGTGATTTGGAAAGAACATCAGCAACACATTCATCTCGTCTCTTTAAATGGTATCGAAGATTATTCAATAGCTGATGAAGAAATGGTGATGACAAAGCTAGCAGCTGCTTTTAAAAAAGGTGATGATGATCTTAAGGAATTGTCCTCAGGAAAACAGGTCTTAGCTCACCATATCATCCAATCGTTTTCACCAGATGATAATCTAACACCCGAGCAAGTCCATAAAATTGGTAGACAAACCATGATGGAATTTACAGGGGGAGACTATGAGTTTGTGATTGCAACACATGTTGATAAAAATCACTTACACAACCATATCATTTTATCAACGACAAATACCTCAACGCTAAAGAAAATGCGTTGGCAAAAGAATACACTTAAAAATTTGAGAGCTATTTCGGATAAGCATGCCGCCAAATATGGTGCTAAAATTATTGAACCAACCATGAAAAATTCTTATACGAAGTATTCAGCTTGGCGACGTCAAAATAATTTTAGTTATGAGATTAAACAACGGTTAAATTTTCTTTTGAAGCAATCAACCTCAGTAGAAGATTTTAAACAGAAAGCTAAAGCACTGGATCTTCACGTTGATTTTTCTGGAAAGTTTGCCAAGTATCGCTTGCTAGTTCCTTTAGAAGAGAAGTACCAAGAAAAAAACACGAGAGATCGCACATTATCTAAGAAAAGAATTTATTCCTTTGAACATATTAAAGAACGGGTAGCGAAAAATCAATTGGTTTATGATGCCTCCGAAATCAAGGAACGTTATCAAGAAGAAAGAACTCAAGCGGATAATGATTTTGAATTGAAATTAGAGGTTGCTCGGTGGCAAGTGGAGCAGGAAAGTAGCCAAGGCATCTATCTTCAAATGGACTATGGCGCTTTAAATAGTGGCACCATTTTAGTACCAGCTCACAAGGTGGATAAAACAGAAGATGGCAATTATACCATCTATATCAAAGAAAAAGATTACTTTTATTTTCTGAATCCTGACCAATCACAAAAGAATCGTTATATGATGGGGAAGACTGTTGCCCGACAATTAGCGAAACAAAATGGAGAAGTGCTGATTACCAAAAATCCTAAGATTTCATCTATGCGAGAGCTCATTAAGGAATATAATTTCTTGGTAGAACATGGCGTAACAGACGGTACACAGTTCCAAAATTTAGAAGAACGCTTCAATACCAAAATTGAAGAGACCAACCAAGAACTCAAACAATTGGATGAGCGTTTGGCTCACTATCATAAAATTGAAGGGGCCTTACTTGCACTTGACCAAACACCCGAAAATCGTTTACCTGCGGCTCAGTTATTAGATGACTTAGACCTTCCGAGAGATTTGACACTAGCTGATATCATGCAAGCTATTGAACAATTCGAGTTGGAACGAGAGGCACTTCAAGAATTCTTTGAGGATACTCTAAAGACTTATACGACTTATCAAGAGATCAAAGAGACTATTCGCTCTCGTGACATTAAACGTCAAAATCAGGATACCGAAAAATCACTTTAAGAAAGGCTTATCAGTGGCAACATGAGCCATGTTTATACGGTTGGAAACCAGGCACTAGTCATTATTTTGTGAGTGATTTTAGTCAGTCAACGATTCTGGAGAGTCAATTGGAAACTAATAGTAAGCATATTATTTCACAAACTTTCCAAAAATTCGCTAAAATAGTCCTATGGGAATAGTTAGATTTAATGAAAAGGGATTTGTTGCCGAACGTGATGAGCATTGTAAGCAACTGTTCTTAAAGAAAATTGCTGATTATGATAAGCAGATAGCGCCCACCATGCGGGCTAATGGCTATAAAAGAGTGGACAGCAGTGAGCGAACGGTACTATTTACCTTTGGTGAAATGACATTTTCAAGAAACCGCTGGCGACGAGGAACAAAGACCCGCTATCCTGTAGACGAGTGGCTAGGGTTAAAAAAGTATATGCGGTATTCGTCAGAACTCATATATCATTTAGCAAGGTATGCGTCAATGGTGTCTTATCGGCAAGTCTGCCGTATTGTGAAGCTAGCTTATAACTTAGATATCTCAAAGGATACGGTTTTAAAAGCCGTTAAGCTAACAGGAAAACTATTATCTGAAAAGAGTCACTACCATTATTTTGTTGAGGAAGAGGTGCCAGAAAAAATCAAAGCACCGATTATTTACGTTGAAGGCGATGGTGTTCTGGTGAAAACAACTTCTGGAGATAACGGGAAACATAATACAGATTTGGCACACTTCCTTATTCATACAGGAACCAAAAAAGTACATGGGCGGTCGGTCCTACTTAACAAGCATGAAATTATTCATACTGATTATGATGTAGCAAGAGATGAGTTATTAGATTATTTGTATAATCATTTTGAAATCACCGATCAAACTATTTTAGTGACTAATTCAGATAATGGAAAAGGGTATACCAGACGCGTTTTTCAAAATATTCAAAAGGCACTCAAGATTAAACGTCACGAACATTTTTGGGATGCTTATCATGTTAAAGAAAAACTCAAACAATTTTTTAAATCCTATCCAAGAGTCCTCCAAGATTTAGCTTTTAAAGCGGTTCATACTCACGATCGAAAATTATTAAAAACGGTTTTAGATACTACTGAGTCTTTAATCTTTGAAGAAGAAGAATATTATGATTTTCAAAATTTTCGTCAGAAACTTCTTGCCAATTTTAAGGATACTAAACCACCTAAATTAAGAGGCCTATCGCCGAATGGAATTGGCAGTATGGAAAGTCAACATCGACAAGTCACTTATCGAATGAAACACCGTGGGATATACTGGTCAATCAAAGGTGCCTGTGCGATGGCGAGGCTTATTCTTTTAGAGAGAATCGATCAATTGGAGGAGCTCTTTTTTGGTGATTGGCGTAAAGAATACCAATATTATCACACTAATAGCTTTGGTGTGGGGCCTTTAAGAGATAATGCTAATAGTAATCCATTTCCATCGCAGAAAATTTTGAAAAAAGCCGGAAAATATGTTGGCTATGATCGACAACAATATAGATACTAATAGCCGAAAAAACAGAATTTTTAAGGCTTTTTTGTGCTGTTTTTCTTTACATTTTAGTTTCATTTATGGTATAATGTACTCAACAGAAAACGAAAAAAGCTCAGGAGCGGGTAACTCCTGAGCACCGATTAAGACAAAATAGAGCTTTGCTTAATCAGTCACACAGTATTGTAGCATAGAAAAGCTAATATCGTCAAGACTGAAGCAGAGGAAAAAATTGTTTCAGTCTTTTTTCGATGATAAGAATTCTCTGTTTTTGATGTTTTTCTAGGCTATTTGAAAGTTCCCAGAAAAAAAGACACATACTGATTAGAACTGATGCTTGACAAAGGAGCGGGAAAAATATAGAATAGTGAAGAACGTATGTCGTTACAATAGTCTTGAGGAGGTGAAACACATGTCAAAAACAGTCGTACGTAAAAACGAATCACTGGACGATGCTCTTCGTCGTTTCAAACGTTCTGTGACTAAAGCTGGGACTCTTCAAGAATCACGTAAGCGTGAATTCTACGAAAAACCTTCTGTGAAACGTAAGCGTAAATCAGAAGCAGCTCGCAAGCGTAAAAAATTCTAAATATAGATAAAGAGCTGGGAATTCCCAGCTCTTTTTGAATGCCGCTTTTATATTTATCAATCAGTTTGAAAAAATAAGAGTTTGGGGCTTGCCCCAAACTCTTACCATCATAAATATAAGTGATTAAATGAAGAGAATGAGGGGCGATCGATTTTCAGGATTTATCGGTTTTGCATCTTTCTCTTTTTTAGTCTGAGCTATTATTTTTGTGCTAATAAATCACGGATTTCAGCGAGCAGCTCTTCTTGTGTCGGGCCAGCTTCGGCTTCAGCTTCTTCAGCTTGCTTTTTACCGAGCGCTGTTGCTTTATTAGCAGCTTTAACAACAAAGAACAGTGTTGTGCCAACGATAAGGAAATTAATAACAGCACTCAAAAAACTGCCGTAAGCGATACCGTGCCACGAAAGCCCAGTTAAATTCTCAACTCCTGCCGCTTCAACCAGCGGGTTAAGAATCAAAGGAGTGATGATATCGCCGACAAGTGAAGTGATGATAGCATTGAAAGCAGCCCCCATAACAACGGCAACAGCTAAATCAACAACATTTCCCCGGAATAAAAATTCTTTGAGTTCTTTAATCATTTTTGATCCTTTCTATTTTATTGTTTTCCATTATAAAGAAAATATCTGTGAAAAGCAAGATAGGTGCTTGATTTTTTAAAATTTACAGATAGTATGAAAAATGCTATAATGAAATGTAAGACTAAAATGGGTTTTTGTGTGGAGGTGAGCGTTTGGCCTTAGATAAAGACAAGATTACCGAAATCAAAAACAGCGTTAATATTGTTGATGTTATTGGAGAAGTTGTCAGTCTGTCTAAGGCTGGCCGCAATTATTTAGGGCTCTGTCCTTTCCATAAGGAAAAGACGCCTTCTTTTAATGTTATTGAAGATCGGCAGTTTTTCCACTGTTTTGGTTGCGGAAAATCCGGGGATGTTTTTAAATTCCTTGAAGAGTACCGGCAAGTCAGTTTTCTAGAGAGCGTCAAAATAGTTGCTGAACGCGGCAACATACCGCTCCAGCTGGACACTGCACCTGCTCAGTCAGGGCGTTCTCGTCCGCATCAAAATCTTTACGATATTCATCAAGATGCTGCCAAATTTTACCATGCAGTTTTAATGACAACCAAGATGGGGCAGGCGGCGCGTGATTATCTCTATCAGAGAGGTCTGACAGATGAGACTATCGTTTATTTTAATATCGGGCTTGCTCCTGATGAGAGCGATTATCTTTATCAGTCTTTGAAGGAAAAGTACACAGAAGAGACGATTGCGGATTCGGGGCTGTTCAACATTTCTCAGCGAACTGACGGTGTTTATGATGCGTTTAGAAACCGCATTATGTTTCCGCTGACTGATGATCAGGGGCAGGTGATTGCTTTCTCCGGTCGGATTTGGACTTGGCAGGAAAATTCCGGCAGGCAGGAGGCGAAATACAAAAATTCACGCTCAACGCTTATTTTTAATAAATCTTATGAACTGTATCATTTGGATAAAGCCAGAACGCTCATCACTAAAAAACATGAAGTATATGTGATGGAAGGCTTTATGGACGTCATAGCGGCTTACAGTGCCGGATGCGAGAATGCGGTGGCTTCTATGGGGACGGCTTTGACACCTGATCATGTCAGCCATCTGAAAAAGTTCACTAAAAAAGTTATCCTCACCTATGATGGTGACAGGGCAGGGCAGCAAGCGATTGCTAAAGCTTTGGAACTTTTGGCAGATTTATCTGTCGAAATTGTCCGTATGCCTAATCAAATGGATCCGGATGAGTTTAGTCAAAAGAACTCTCCGGCAGCTTTGCAGAATCTGCTGGAGAATTCCCGAATCAGCAGTGAGGAGTTTCTGATACAGTACCTCAAACCGGAAAACAGCGACAATCTGCAGTCAGAAATTGCCTATGTCGAGCAGATTGCAAAAATTATTGCCCGATCACCTTCCATTACAGCGCAAAACACCTATATCAATATGGTGGCCGATTTACTGCCGGACTTTGATTACCTGCAGGTAGAGCAGGCCGTTAACAATGAGCGGCTGACGGAGCGCTCGCAGCTTAGACAGCGCCATACAGGTTCCAGGCAGAGACCGGAACAGACCGTTAATCTTCCGCTTTCAAAGAGCCTTTCTGCTCTTGTAAAAACAGAGAACCAGCTCTTGCATCGTCTGCTTCATCATGACTATTTATTAAGCGAGTACAGAAATAAGGAGGAGTTTTCATTTGAAACTGAGGAACTTGAAGCTTTGTACCGGATTGCTAAGAAGCAAGGTGAAATCACCGATTGGGATTTAGCTCAGATGTCCGATCAGCTCAGACAGGCTTATTATCAGATGCTTGAAGAAAATCTGCCGCAGGAGATTGCTCCGGGTGAGATGGCTGATTTGGAGAATAAGCGCGCCCGCTTGCTAAAAGAGCAGGAACTGCGCCGGCAGAGCAAGATAATCCGTGAGTCCAGCAATCACGGAGATGTTGATGGAGCTTTAAAAGCCTTAGAAAATTTAATTGCCCAGAAAAGACAAATGGAATAGAGGAAAATAATGGCCAAAGAAAAAGAGATAACAACATTTAATGTTCAAGTTGCTGAATTTATTCGCAATCATAAAAAAGAAGGGATAGCTATTGATGATGAGGTGACAGAAAAACTGGTTATCCCTTTTGCTCTTGATGCTGACCAAATTGATGATCTCCTTGAAAGGTTGACAGATGGCGGTATTTCGATAACCGACAAAGATGGAAACCCTTCTGCAAAATATATTATTGAAGAGCCAAAACCCGAAGAGCTGACTGATGAAGAACTTCTTGGCAGCAATTCGGCCAAGGTCAACGACCCTGTCCGTATGTATCTTAAGGAGATAGGGGTAGTGCCTTTGCTGAGCAGCGAGGAAGAAACGAAGCTGGCGGTAGCTGTAGCTAACGGGGATTTGGAAGCTAAACAGCGCTTAGCTGAGGCCAATCTGCGTTTGGTAGTTTCTATTGCTAAGCGTTACGTTGGCCGCGGTATGCAGTTCCTTGATTTAATTCAGGAAGGCAATATGGGTCTGATGAAGGCGGTTGATAAGTTTGATCATTCTAAAGGATTCAAATTTTCGACCTATGCTACATGGTGGATCCGCCAGGCGATTACACGGGCAATTGCCGATCAGGCTCGGACGATTCGGATACCAGTCCATATGGTAGAGACAATTAACAAATTAGTTCGGGAACAGCGCAACCTTCTTCAAGAACTTGGGCAGGACCCGACTCCTGAACAGATTGCTGAACGCATGGATATGACGCCGGACAAGGTACGTGAAATTCTTAAGATTGCGCAGGAACCTGTCTCGCTTGAAACACCAATCGGTGAAGAAGATGACAGCCATCTCGGTGATTTTATCGAGGACGAAGTTATTGAAAATCCGATAGATTACACAACACGTGTCGTTTTGCGGGAGCAGCTGGATGAAGTGTTAGATACTCTTACTGATCGTGAAGAAAATGTGCTGCGTTTGCGTTTTGGACTGGATGATGGCAAGATGCGGACGCTCGAGGATGTGGGTAAGGTCTTCAATGTGACCCGTGAGCGTATCCGCCAAATTGAAGCAAAAGCTTTGCGCAAACTGCGCCACCCCAGCCGCAGCAAGCAGCTGCGCGATTTTATCGAAGACTGACAGCTGTTTAACGGCTAAAAGAATTGTCAGGTCAGAGGACTGTTCTTGTTTGGCAGAAAGAGTAAGCGATTTGATATAAGGCTGAAACAAGACAAAGGAGATGGAATATGGCTGAAAAAAAATATACGGAAGAAGAGGTAGCTCATATAAAGGATCGAATTCTTGAAGCGCTTGAGATGGTCATTGATCCTGAATTGGGGATTGATATTGTCAATCTTGGACTGATTTATGAAATTCGTTTTGAAGACAGCGGGTATACGGAAATTGATATGACACTGACTACCATGGGCTGTCCTTTGGCAGATCTCTTGACTGACCAAATTTATGATGTGATGAAAGATATTCCGGAAGTCACTGAAACAAAAGTCAAATTGGTTTGGACACCCGCCTGGAATATCGAAAAAATGAGCCGCTATGCTAGAATAGCACTAGGCATTCGCTAAAAAATAAAAAGGATGAAAAATCCTTTTTTTTAGTGTAAAATAGGGTGACGATAAAATTTAAAATAGGACATGGCCTAAACACTGCCGGAAGTACACGCTCAGGTCTAAAACCGCCAGCCGTAGACGTCTGGGGAAGCAGAGTTTTTCTTTTGGTGTTTTACGGCCTATGTTTCTTGGTTAAAGGAGTTTTTAATGATTTTAATTACTGGTGCTAACGGTCAGCTGGGAACAGAATTGCGCTATTTGCTGGATGAGCGCAATGAGGATTATGTTGCTGTAGATGTTGCCGAGATGGATATTACGGATGCGCAAAAGGTAGAGGCTGTTTTTGAACAGGTGCAGCCAACCTTGGTTTACCATTGTGCAGCCTATACTGCTGTAGATGCGGCAGAAGATGAAGGAAAAGAGCTGGACTATGCCATTAATGTCACTGGCACTGAAAATGTTGCTCGGGCAGCAGCCAAACATCAGGCAACACTGGTCTATATTTCAACTGATTATGTCTTTGACGGTCGTAAACCGCTGGGTCAAGAATGGCTGGAAACAGATCAGCCTGATCCGCAGACAGAGTACGGCCGGACAAAACGTTTAGGTGAAGAAGCAGTTGAAAAATATAGTGACCGGTTTTACATTATCCGTACAGCCTGGGTATTTGGCAATTATGGAAAGAATTTTGTCTTTACCATGCAGAATTTGGCTAAGACCCATGACAGTCTTACTGTTGTTAATGACCAGCACGGTCGTCCGACATGGACAAGAACACTGGCTGAATTTATGACTTATTTGGCAGAAAATCAAAAAGCATTCGGTTATTATCATCTGTCTAATGATGCTGATGGGGATACAACCTGGTATGACTTTGCTCTTGAAATTCTAAAAGATACAGATGTTACAGTAAAGCCGGTTGCTTCCGACCAATTTCCGGCTAAAGCTAAGCGTCCTTTTAATTCAACCATGAGTCTGGATAAAGCCAAAGCGACAGGCTTTGTTATTCCAACCTGGCAGGAAGCTTTGCAGGAGTTTTATAAACAAGAGGTAAAACAGTAAGCCTCTTATCCCTTGGTTCAGCAGGTTTTACTTTAAAGTTAATAATGGCAGAAAAAGCTGATTGACAGGCATTTTTGCCTTTTATCGGGTCTGGGACAGAAGCTCCTAGGCTTTTTTTATCAAGATACAAAGCCCGTATAAAACGCAAAAGGAAAATGACGGTAAGTCCGAAATCTCTGATTTCGCAGACTCCCCTCTGCCAAGACGACTAGAAGGGTGCGGTCGGCTGTCAAGACGACAAAGCCTTCAGACGTCTACGGCTGACGGTAAGTCCGAAGTCTCTGATTTCGCAGACGCCCCTCTGCCAAGACGACTAGAAGGGTGCGGTCGGCTGTTAAGACGACAAAGCCTTCAGACGTCTACGGCTGACGGTAAGTCCGAAATCTCTGATTTCGCAGACTCCCCTCTGCCAAGACGACTAGAAGGGTGTGGTCGGCTGTCAAGACGACAAAGCCTTCAGACGTCTACGGCTGACGGTAAGTCCGAAATCTCTGATTTCGCAGACGCCCCTCTGCCAAGACGACTAGAAGGGTGCGGTCGGCTGTCAAGACGACAAAGCCTTCAGACGTCTACGGCTAGCTAACTTGAAATCAATTCTAAACTTAGCCACATCTTTTTCCCGCAGCATTTAGGGTGTGTTCAGTTTATCAAATACGCCTCCTGTCAGGCGTCAGCTGTACAGGGCAGGGCGGGAGTGAAACAATTCCAGATCAAAATAGTATTATGTTTTTTGAGTTAGCTGGATCTTGTGGCTTTTATAAAAGGTTTTTTAGCCGGCTTTTCCTTAGATAAACAGCTTATCTGGGGGAGGCCGGCTTTTTAATTTTTTTCGCAAAAATAATGGTATTATGGTATAATGACTTTGATTGTATGTAAATGGAGAAGTGTGTTTATGCAGCATATTTTCATCATAGGAAGCCGCGGCCTGCCCGCTAAATATGGTGGTTTTGAAACATTTGTTGAAGAATTGATTAAAACTAAAAAAAGCAAGGCGATTAGCTATCATGTTGCCTGTTTGAGTGATGAGGAGCACCACAGCCATTTTACTTATTTGGGAGCGGACTGTTTTACTATTAAAGCACCCAAAATCGGGCCTGCCCGTGTCATTGCTTATGATATGATGGCCATTCAATATAGTTTGTCTCTTATTGAAAAGGAAAAGATTGCATCACCGATTTTTTATGTACTGGGCAACACAATTGGTGCTTTTATCGGTATATTTAAGAAAAAAATCCAGCGAGTAGGCGGTAAACTTTATGTTAATCCAGACGGTCTAGAGTGGAAACGTTCTAAGTGGTCCAAACCTGTTCAGGCCTATCTGAAATATGCCGAAAAATGCATGGCAGCTCAGGCAGACTTAGTGATTGCTGATAATATCGGGATTGAACATTATATTAAACAGGCTTATCCTAATACACGGACTCGATTTATTGCTTATGGGACTGACCTTGGCCTGTCTTTGCTGAAGGCAGACAGCTCCAGTGTTTTGGACTATTTTAAAAAATGGGGGCTCAGGCAAGGTCAGTATTACCTCCTAGTCGGTCGTTTTGTTCCAGAAAATAACTATGAAACGATTATTCGTGAATTTATGCAGACGAAAACACAAAGAGATCTGCTTATTATTTGCAATCATGAAGGCTCTCCTTTCTTTGAGAAATTAAAGGCAGCTACCCACTTTGAAGAGGATAAACGGGTTAAATTTGCTGGAACAGTCTATGACCATGATTTGCTCAACTATCTTCGTGAGCATGCTTTTGCTTACATTCATGGACATGAGGTCGGCGGGACTAATCCCGGACTTTTGGAAGCTTTGGCTCATACAGATTTGAATCTGGTATTAGGTGTTGATTTTAACCGCTCCGTTGCTGGTGAGGCAGCCCTTTACTGGAATAAAGAAGATGGTGCTCTGGCTCAGCTTCTTGAAAGAACAGACGGGAAGACTGATTTTTCTGATTTAGCGCAAAAAGCTAAAGAAATCGTCAGCAGCCGCTATACTTGGGAAAAAATTACCAAGGAATATGAGGATTTATTTTTAAATGAAAGTTAATATTCTGATGTCCACCTACAATGGGGAGAGCTTTATAGCGGAGCAAATTGAAAGTATTCAGGCACAGACTTTTAAAGATTGGCAGCTTTTAATCAGAGACGATGGCTCAAGCGATGGGACACCGAACATTATAGAGCAGTATGCAAAAAAGGATAGGCGGATTCGCTTTATCAATGCGGATAAGCGGGAGAATATCGGTGTTATCCAGAATTTTTTTACACTTGTTAAGTATGAAAAGGCAGATTATTATTTTTTCAGCGACCAAGATGATATTTGGCTGCAAGACAAGCTGGAAATGACTTTAAAGGAAGCGGCAAAATACGAAAAAAACAGTCCTTTGGCTGTTTATACTGATTTAAAAATTGTTGACAGAAACCTGTTGATTTTACAGGAGAGTATGATAAAAACTCAGTCAGGACATGCTAACACTGACTTGCTGGCAGAATTGACAGAAAACACAGTAACAGGCGGAACAATGCTGATTAATCATGCTTTGGCTGAGCAATGGCGGCACTGCCGCGGTCTGCTGATGCATGACTGGTATTTGGCCCTGCTGGCCAGTTCTTTGGGCCGTTTAGTTTATCTAGATAGAGCGACAGAGCTTTACCGTCAGCATGACAGCAATGTGCTGGGAGCCAGAACATGGTCGAAAAGACTGAAGAACTGGCTGCGCCCGCATAAACTTCTTGAGAAATACTGGCTGTTGATTACTGCCAGTCAAAAACAGGCGGAAAACCTGCTGGACTTAGATTTATCTGACGATACCAGAGACTTAGTAGAAGCCTATGTGAGTTTACTTGATAAACCGTTCAGCCAGCGTTTGGAACTTTTGAGAACGCATGGATTTAAGAAAAACCGTGCTTTTCATACCTTTGTTTTTCGCACACTGATTGTTACTAAGTTTGGTTATAGGAGAAAATAAATGGGGTTATTTAGTCGAAAGAACCGTATCTTGCTGAAAGAATTAATTAAGACAGACTTTAAATTGCGTTATCAAGGCTCTGCCATTGGCTATCTTTGGTCTATTTTAAAGCCTTTGATGCTGTTTGCGATTATGTATCTTGTCTTTATCCACTTTTTACGTTTGGGCGGCGATGTTCCCCACTTTCCGGTAGCGCTTTTGCTGGCTAATGTGATTTGGGGCTTCTTCTCAGAAGCGACCAATATGGGAATGGTGTCCATCGTCACAAGAGGTGATTTGCTGAGAAAACTAAATTTTTCCAAAAGTATTATTGTTGTTTCAGCGATTTGCGGGGCTGCTATTAATTTCGGCATCAATCTGATTGTTGTGATGATTTTTGCCTTATTTAACGGTGTGCAGTTTTCCTGGACAGTACTTATGATTGTCCCTCTGTTTATTGAGCTTTTTCTTATGGCAACAGGAATTGCGCTGATTTTGTCGGCTTTATTTGTTAAATTCCGTGATTTATCACAAATTTGGGAAGTCGTCATGCAGGCCGGACTGTATGCTACGCCGATTATTTACCCTATTACCTTTGTAACAGAGCGCAATATTGTTGCTGGCAAGCTTATGATGCTTAATCCTTTGGCTCAGATTATTCAGGACTTGCGGTATTTCCTGATTGACCATGCCAATACCCCAATTTGGCAGCTGATTAATCACAAATCTATTGTCGCGATTCCTTATCTTTTGCCAATCCTTGTGTTTCTGATTGGACTTTTGATATTTAATAAACAATCCAAGAAATTTGCGGAGATTCTCTAATGACAGATAAAAAAATTGCAGTAAAAGTTGATCATGTCAGTAAGTATTTTCGATTACCGACAGAAAGTACCCATAGTCTAAGAACAGCTATGGTTAATCGTTTTAAGGGAATTAAAGGTTATACTGAGCAGCATGTTCTCAGAGACATTAATTTTGAAGTGGCAGAAGGCGACTTCTTTGGGATTGTCGGCCGCAATGGTTCTGGGAAATCAACGCTTCTGAAAATCATTTCACAGATTTATGTTCCCGAAAAAGGAAAAGTTACAGTAAACGGCAAGTTGGTTTCCTTTATTGAGTTAGGAGTTGGTTTCAATCCTGAACTGACCGGCCGGGAAAATGTGTATATGAACGGTGCACTGCTCGGTTTTTCAACAGACGAAATTGATGCTATGTATGACGATATCGTTGATTTTGCTGAGCTGAAAGAATTTATGAATCAAAAGCTCAAGAATTACTCAAGCGGTATGCAGGTGCGCCTGGCCTTTTCAGTCGCTATTAAGGCGCAGGGAGATGTTCTGATACTTGATGAAGTACTGGCTGTCGGCGATGAAGCGTTTCAGCGCAAATGCAATGACTACTTTTTAGAACGAAAGACCAGCGGTAAGACCACCATTCTGGTTACGCATGACATGGCAGCGGTTAAAAAATATTGTAACCGGGCGGTTTTAATTGAAGACGGTCTGGTGAAGGCCTATGGGGAGCCCTTTGATGTGGCTAATCAATACAGTTTTGACAATACAGAACAAGTTGTTGATGATAAGACAGAACAAGATGACAGTCAGGCAGCTGCTGAAACAAAAGCAGCGCAAGTTGATAATTTGCAGGTAAAGTTGCTGTCTGAGAGTCGTATCAGGCCGGATGAAAAAATTAAATTTGCCATTTCTTATGATGTTTTAGATGATACTCCCACCTATATTGCTCTGTCTTTAACGGATATCGACCGCAATATTTGGGTTTACAATGATAATTCCATGGATTATCCGACAGCAGGCAAAGGCCATAAAACAGTTACCTATGAGTGTGATCTGTCAGCACTTAATGACATCAAGGTCAAACTGGAAGTGACAGTCAGAGATGAAAATGAACAGATGCTGGCTTTTTCTTCCGCTGCCCATACGCCGATTATTTTGCTGAACAGGACGGATATTCAGGCTGATGATAAATCAGCCCTTGATTCTGCCAGCGGTTTGATTCAAAGAAACGGCAGCTGGGAATTTACAGAATAAGGGCCTGATTGCTGATTCGAATGAAAGCAAGCAGAGCCCGCTCCTTTCAGCCATCTTGGCAGAGGTGCGTCTGCGAAATCAGAGATTTCGGACTTACCGTCATTTTCCTTTTGCGTTTTTCACGGTCTTTGTATCTTGTTGAATTGAACACGGGCTAAGCTCTTTGCAAAAAAGAGACGCAGTCGTAGGAAGCGCAAGCTGACGTACGAATGTGGCTGCTCTGTGAGTATAGCCCTCCCTAGAGTCTTTAGTGACTCGGTGGTCAGGCTCCTATTTTTGCTGTGAGCTTTAAACGCCCTTTGTATCTTATGAATTGAACACGGCCTAAAATCCTAGTGAAAAAGATGGCTGTCAGCGTGATGCCAGCATCACTTGCCATCCCCTATTTTCATACGGATTTTTAAACGGCCTTTGTATCTTATGAAAGGAGGTAAGACTTGGTGAAGGTGTCTATTATTTGCACTAACTATAATAAAGGGGGTTGGATTGCAGATGCTATTGAGAGTTTTTTAAGGCAGAAGACCTCTTTCTCCTATGAAATTATTTTGGTAGATGATGCATCAACTGATGAGTCACCGGCTATTATCAAGTCTTACGCCGATAACTATCCAGAGAAAATCCGAGCCTTTTTTCAGACTGAAAATCTGGGAATTACGAAGACTTGGGTAAGAATCTGCCAGGAGGCCAAAGGGGAATATATTGCCCGCTGTGATGGTGATGACTACTGGATAGATGATTATAAGCTGCAGAAACAAGTAGATTTATTAGAGCGGTCTCAGGATTCAAAATGGTCAAACACTGATTTTGATTTTGTTAACAGTCAAGGGAAGGTAACCCAGCCTAAGGCTTTTGCTAATCAGACCATCCCTTTAATTACTACCTATGAAGAGATGCTGGCCCTAAAGGGGATGACTATGGCTTCTACTTGGTTGGTTGAGAGGGAGCTGATGCTGGAAGTCAATCAGCTGATTGCTTTAGATGCAGTTGATGATACCTTCAATCTGCAGCTGGAATTATTCCGAAGAACGAAACTTAGTTTTTTATCCGATGCTACAACCGTTTATCGCATGCATGATGAGTCTGACTCACGGACAAAAGACATGGCTAAGCTGCGTCAGCGTTTTCAGAGATTGCTGGGAACTCAGATTGAGTATGTCAATAAATATCCGGATACTGACTATAAGAAGGCTTTTCTGACACTCTTAGACAAGCATACTGAATTCGAAACGCTGCTATCGCAGGGCTTCCAGCCGGCTGCTGTGACGAGCGGACAAAAAGTGACCATTTATTATGCCAGCGACAGCCATGATTTTTCCGAAGATAATGTTTCAGAATTTCCTCTTCAGGAAAGTGACCGTTTAGTGATTAAGCTGCCGGCTGGGACGCAGCACCTGCGGATTGATCTGTCGGAAGCTCCCAGTTATTATAAAACTGTCAGGCTGATTGATCCAGAGTTTAATACTGAGCTGCTGCCCGTTTTGACCAATGGCCTGCAGATTCGAGAGGCTTTCTTTTTTAATGATCCTGATCCCCAGATTGTCTATAATACCGAGCGTATCAGCAGCTCTCATCTAATTTTGCAGTATGAGATGTTCAATCTTGAGGACAGTCGGTCAGAGAATTACCTTATTCGTCTGCTATCTGAAGATTTGTATGACAGCCGTTCGGAACTGCAGAAACTCAGGCTCTCTCAGACCGATTACCAGCGTGTCAAAAAAGAAAGAAATGCTTACAAAAAAGAATTAGAAGAGATGGTTATCAGATATAATGCCGTGACCCATTCGCGTCGCTGGACGATTCCGACAGCTTTGATTAACATGTTTAGGAGAAAAAAATGAAGAGACTGCTTTTATATGTCCATTTTAATAAATATAACCGTGTCAGTTCGCATGTTTATTATCAGCTGACTCAGATGCGTCCTTTATTTTCCAAAGTTGTTTTTATTACAAACAGCACGGTATCGGCAATTGACCATGAAAAACTGAGAAGCCGAAATATTATTGATGATTTTATTCAAAGGGAGAATATCGGCTTTGATTTTGCTGCATGGCGCGATGGTATGAATGAAGTTGGCTTCGACAATATAAAAGATTATGATATTCTGACTGTTATGAATGACACCTGCTTTGGTCCGCTGTGGGATATTAAAGATTATTATCTTAATTATGAAGAGCAGGAAAACATAGATTTTTGGGGATTGACTAATAATCGTCAAACCAAACAGTTTAAAGAGCATATTCAAAGTTATTTTATTACTTTTAAACATGCTGTTTTACAGTCGGAGGCATTTCATCGATTTTGGACTAATATTCGGAATCATACTGATGTGCAACGAGTCATTGATGAATATGAGACCCAAGTTACAACCACACTTGTGGATGCCGGTTTTCAGTATCAAACTGTCTTTGATACTACCAATGAGGATGCGTCGCACATGCTGCATGCGGATTTTTCTTACTACCATCCAACAGCTGTTTTGGCTCACAGGGTTCCTTTTATCAAAGTGAAAGCAATCGATGCCAATCAGCATATAACACCTTATTTGCTGGATGAGATTGAACGGATTTCAGACTATCCGATAGATTTGATCGTCTCTCATATGTCAGAAGTCAATTATCCCGACTTTAAGTATCTCTTAGGTAAAAAATACCTGCGGCCGGCGGTTTTGCCTGAGGCTCTGCGAAAAAAAATCGCTGTCCATCTGCATGTATTCTATCTTGATTTGCTGCCGGAATTTCTGCTGGCTTTTGAGCAGTTTCATTTTGATTACGACCTGTTTATCACAACAGACAGCAAAGAAAAAGAAGAAGATATTCAGCAGCTCCTGCTTGAACAGCAAAAGCAGGCTCAAATATTTGTTACTGGCAATATCGGCCGCGATGTTTTACCCCTCCTTAAACTTAAAGATAAACTGAAAGATTACGATTACATCGGTCATTTCCATACTAAAAAGTCTAAAGAAGCTGATTTTTGGGCAGGCGAGTCTTGGCGCAAGGAGCTGATTGCCATGCTCCTTAAGCCGGCAGACAGTATTATAGCTAATTTTGAAAACGAAAAATTAGGTCTTGTTATTGCTGATATTCCGACTTTTTTCCGTTACAATAAGATTGTTGATGCCTGGAATGAGCACCTGATTGCACCAGAAATGAACAAGCTTTGGCAGCAAATGCAGCTGACCAAGACCATTGATTTTAACCAATTTCATACATTTGTCATGAGTTACGGTACCTTTATCTGGTTTAAATATGATGCCTTAGCTCCTCTCTTTGATTTAGGACTGCAGGACAAAGATGTTCCGGCAGAACCTTTGCCGCAAAATTCCATTCTTCATGCGATTGAACGTTTAATTGTCTATATCGCTTGGAGTCGGCATTATGATTTTAGGATTTCACAAAATCCGGTAGCTTTGACGCCTTTTGTGGATAATAAATTATATAATGAACGCGGCAACAGTGCTCCGCATACGTATATTGATTTTACTTATATGGGAGGTATCAAAGGAGCAATTAAGTATATTTTCATAGGGCCGGCAAGGGCAGTGAAGTATATTATTAAACGTTCTTTGGAAAAATTGAAATCATGAGAAAATTACTAAAAGACATAAACTGGGTGAATGTGCTGCAGCATATTCTTTTACTCATATTTACCTTTTATATGAATTTGTATCTGGTGACAAGCAACCTTCTGTCAGGACACGATATGCCGGCTCCTTTTGCGAGCCTGTCTTTCTACTTGATGCTGGTCTATCTCCTTTCGGTAGCAGCTTTGGGGATTTATTTTTCAAAGGAAATCAACAGAAACTTCTTTATCAAGCTGGGGATTTCTTATCTCATTTATCTGTGTGTTTCCTATTTCCTTTTAGTTACCAGAAATATCAATAATAAACAGTTCGATCCATGGGCCCTGTCCAAAAATCATTTTTTTGAGGGCAATGCTTTGCTGACTGTTGGGGCTATTGTAGCTATTGGCTATCTTTTTCACTACCTGTTTGAGCAAAAACATTATTTTTCCGGATTGGAAGCTGTTATACTGGACTACCAGCCTAAAGGAAGAATACTGTATCTCGTTTTAGCCACTATTATCTGTAACGACAGCAGACTCCTGCACGGTTTTTTGCCTGCTTCTGAAGAATATTTTGAAAAAGGCAATGTGGCTGATTTCATTTCTTATCTGACTTCTAATTTACTTTGGATTATTTTTCTTGTTGTTCTCTTGTCTATCACAGCTTTACAGGCTTTAAGAGATCTCAGAAGAAATAAGGCCAGTCTGTCTCTCAGTCTGATAACCAGCCTGTCTTTGGCTCTTGTCTTCAATTACTGCCTTCAATATGGAGTGAAGGGTGATTCAGAGCTGCTGGGTGCCTATATTTTCCCAGGGGCTGTCCTGTATCAGATTATTTTCCTGACAGTCGTTTATATCATGGTTTATGCCATTATCAACCGCTATCTCTTGGCGACACTTTTAATTACCATTTCAGGTGTTCTTATTTCAGTTGCGAATTTTATAAAAGAATCGCTTCGAAATGAACCGCTTCTGATTACAGATTTTGTTTGGCTGCAAGATGTTAATCTTCTGATAAGTTCTGTTAACATCAGAGTTGTTATTTATTTGGTAGTAATGCTTTTGCTGACCGGAGCTTTCTACTATTACTTTAGAAAAAAAATGCTGCCGGGTCCTATTTTCACCAAAAAGCGTGTTCGCTTTTCCATTCTCGGAGCTTTAATAGGGCTGTCGCTGTTTGTTTTTTTGGTTTTCAAAAATGAAAAAAACAATATGATCACTAAAGGGATACCTGTGGTATCAACAGTCAATAACTGGGCTAATATTGAATGGATGGGATTTGATGTCAATGCCAGATATAAATCACTGATGTATGTCTGGACAAAACAAGTGACAAAATCAACCATGGATACGCCAAAAGACTACAGTGAAGAGAGTATCAGGCAGATTGCTGAAAAATATACCGATCTTGCTGAAGAGATTAATGCAGACAGGGCTAACAGCATCTCAGATCAGACCGTTATTTATATTCTCAGCGAAAGCTTTTCCGATCCCTTTAAGGTGGCCGGCGTAACAGTCAGTCAAGATGTTATGCCCAATGTTCGGGAAATCGAAACACAGACGACCAGCGGCTTGATGCGTTCCGATGGCTACGGCGGCGGAACAGCTAATATGGAATTCCAAACGCTGACCGGTCTTCCTTTTTATAATTTTTCTTCTTCGGTCTCGACCCTTTACACTGAGGTTGTTCCGAAAATGTCCATTTTCCCTTCTATCAGCGATCAGTTTGATGCTAAGAACCGTATCGTTCTGCATCCATCCGGTGCCAAAAACTATAATCGGAAGACGGTTTACGAACAATTGGGATTCGATACTTTGATTTTTTCGTCTGATTCAGACGACACCTTTGAAAATGCCGAGAGTCTCGGTGTCAGTGTCAGTGATAAGACAGTCTATGACAATGTTTTAAGTCAGCTAAAACCGGACGAAAGTCAATTTTTCTCTGTTATCACAATGCAGAACCATGTTCCATGGTCGGTCGGAAAACCGGCAGATATTCTCGCATCAGGCGAGGGGTTCAGTGAATCTGAAAATGGTGCACTGACGGAATACGTCCGATTGTTGAGTTATACGGACACTGCAACTAAAGATTTCTTGGACAGTTTATCAGAGGTGGATAAGGACATTACAGTTGTCTTTTACGGTGACCATCTGCCGGGTTTATACCCAGACAGTGCCTTTACTTCTGATCCGAGCAGCCAGTATTTGACAGATTATTTTATCTGGAGCAACCACGAAATAGCGAAATTGGATTACCCGCTGGTTAACTCCAGTGACTTTACTGCCGAACTTCTGGCTCATACGAATTCTAAAGTTTCTCCTTATTATGCTTTATTAACCAATGTCCTTGAGAATGCCAGTGTGAACAAAGAGGGGCTGACAGCAGAAGAGGAGGAGATTGCAAATGATTTGAGGCTGATTCAGTATGATATCACTGTCGGAAAATCTTATATTAGCGATTATAAAGATTTTTTTGAAATTAAATAAATGAGGAGAAAAATGGAAAAGTTATTGAAAATCGGAAACTCAGTTTTCTTTGTTCTGATGATTTTATGGGGCTATTTTGCTGTTTACTTTGCCTTTCAGTATTTAAACATTGACTATACTGATTTAACCGATGCTCTGGCAAAATTGCTGATTGCTTTTGTTATTCTGCTGTTCTTTGCTTTTCATTTTAAAAAACAAACAGTCAGGATAGGCAGGATAGCCTACAGCTTTCTGATTTCCCATAAAAAATACGTTTTAGCCGGCCTGTTTGCTTTTCAGCTGCTGATTACATTTTCCAGTTTAGCTCTGGCTTCTGCAGATACAAGTACTGTCTACCTAATCGCCACTGATCCAAGATATGCTGCTGCGACTGACTACATTTCAGTAAATCCTAATAACTTTTTGCTGGTTGTGTGGTTTAAAATTAATTATTTTCTGACAAGGGAGAACCTAGTTGCTGCACTAACTTTTTGGAATATCCTGTTTATTGATTCATCCATCGTTTTTGTTTATCTGTCAAATAAGCTGATGCTGAATAAGAAAACAGCAGATGTTTCCTTTTTGCTCTTTACGCTTGTTCTCGGCCTTTCCCCTCAACAGCTTTATACTTATTCTGATGCTATCACGCTCTTTCTTCTCAGTCTCTTTATTCTGCTGGCTGTCCTTATAGTGAAAGGCAGGCTAAAGGCAAGAGGAAGCGCTCTTGCAGGCCTAGTGCTAGCAGCAGCCTATGGTTTTAGGCCGACAGTTATGATATTTATTATCGCAGGCGCCATTGTACTGACGGTTTACGTCGTTAAGCAAAAAAAGGCTGTGCTCAAGCCGTATGTGAAAGTGCTGCTAATAGCGGTCTGTTCATTTATTCTAGTGAACAGAGCTCTGGCCTTTTCTTTAGAAAAGCAGGACTTTGTCAACTACGAACCGCAGATGAGCCGCACCTTGCTCTATTATGTTAACTTGGGACTGACCTATTCTGGGAATGTCCATTCGGAGATTTCTGAGGAGGTTTGGCAGTCAGCCGGAAAAGACAGAAACAGACTGGCACTGAATGAAATCAAGCAGCGTTTAGCAGATTATAAATTTACGACCTTTGTTGGCCATTTGTTCTATAAATATTATTGGATAGTGGGTGAAGGGAACTTCGGCTGGTTTCAGGAAAGGGTGCTGAGTGAAGAGCAGCGCTTGACGGTTCAATGGCTGAAAAACATACAGGACAGTGCTTTGGCCAGATGGATTAGAAGTTACATCTATGTTGAAGGAGATAATTATTATTTATATGGCTCCTTCCTGCAAATCATATGGATAGGTGTTTCAGTCGGTCTTATAGCCTTTTGCTTCTTCTTTGATGCCAATAACGGTTTCCAGCTGTGGATGCAGATTACCGTATTTGGCGGCCTGCTGTTTCTCATGCTTTTTGAAGGCGGCAGAACACGCTACCTTATCCAGTTTCTTCCTGCTATTTTAACGATTTCTTCAGTAGGAATACATCAGCTTAATAGGCTGCTGAACCAAAAGATAAGTGAACAAGACGGGCACTCTCAGCTGTCGTCCTGATAATCGAAAGTTTAAAAAACAGCTCGGTGAAAACCGAGCCGTTTTTTATATCTGTTTGAAAGGCAGAATCTGTTTTTTACCCTTTTTCTTTAATAATATAAACAGGACGTTTTTTGGTCTCTAAAAAGATTTTGGCAATGTATTTTCCCAGTATTCCGATACAAAACAGCTGAATCCCGCCCATAAAGAGTATGATAGAAACTGTACTTGCCCATCCTGATACCGGATCACCCCAGATTAATTTACGTATAACGATGAAAATGATAGCAAAAAGAGAAAAAACAAAACTCACTGTCCCAGTCCAAGTTGCAATATTTAAAGGGACCTCAGAAAAGTTAACGAATCCGTCAATAGAATATTTGAGCAAGTCGAAGAAATTCCAGCTGGTATTCCCAGCCACCCGCTCACGGTTTTCAAAACTAATATAGGTTGTCTTAAATCCTACCCAAGAAAAGATGCCCTTAGAGAATCGGTTGACTTCACCCAAGGTTAAGATACTGTCAACAACTTGTCTGGTCATCAAACGAAAGTCTCTGGCGCCGTCCACCATTTCCGTGTCCGTAATTTTATTGGCAAACCAATAAAACAGTTTTGAAAATAAGGAGCGTATCGGAGGTTCACCTTTTCGATTAGCACGCCGTGTACCGACAACATCATAGCCTTCTTGAATTTTATCATACATTTCAGGCAGTAAATCCGGCGGATCTTGAAGATCAGCATCCATTACCGTAATTAAATCTCCTTTAGCCTCTTCCAAACCAGCCAGCAGACCGGCTTCTTTTCCGAAATTTCGGGAAAAGGAAATATAATGGACATTGCTGTAAGATTTTGCCATATCGCGCAGGACGGAAAGAGTCCCGTCCGCAGATCCGTCATTGATAAACAAATAGTCAAAAGTGACCTTGTTTTGCATACGGTCTTCAATTTTTTGCATTTCTTTTAAAAAGGGGCGGATAGCCTCTTCTTCATTGTAACAAGGGACAACAATAGATAAAAGTGTCATAATACAACTGCCTTCATTATAATTCTTACTTTAGATTATACCATAGAAAGGCTATTTTAGTAAATTTGAATATAAAAAGGCAGCAGAAAGCAATCCAAATAAGAAATTCCTCTTTTTTTTCGAATAGAAAAGCAAGGCGGTTCAAAAGAATATCGGATACATCTTACTGGGCTGTTTTCATTGGCAGGCAGACGATCTTATTATCTAAGTGTCAAACTGTTCGGAGTCTAACCTTAAAAACAGTCATTAAGCTGAAAAAGAGCAGGTGTTTTACACTCGTCTATTATAAAAGTAGACTTCTTTTGTAAAAAAGCTTTAAAATAGCAGACTTGCCCACCATATCAATGAATGTTATAATAATTTTAAATAAAGAAAGGTTTTACTATTGGAAAAGAAAAAGCTACAGACTTATCTTATCGCTCCTTTTGTAATGAGCGTCTTCTTGGGGACTGGATCTGTCCTGGCTGATGAACAGTATTTGGACAGCCCACTTCCGGAAACTGCTGTGACAGAGGCACAGCCAAGCATTCAGACAGAAGCGGCAGATAACAACGATAAAGCTGAGGAAATTCCGGAAGGAGTACTGCCATCTGAATCAGCTGATGTTCAGGAGGAACCGGCTTCTGATCTGACGGGATCAACAGAAACTGAAGAGGCAGATTCTCCTCTTGTTCAGGAGGAGACAGCCGCTGCAAATGCTGAAGAAGAAACAGCAGTTTCTATCAATGCGGAAGAACTTCAGCAGTTGGCTGGGAACGCTGAGGAGGCTTCTTTAAGAGCAGTGTCACCTGATGAAAGTCAGCAGGAATCGGCTACAGCTTGGGAGGATCAAATGATTTCTTCGGCTGTTGATACAGTACTTCTTACAGAAACTAATCAGCCCCAGCCTCTTACCCTAGCTAACGTGACAGATAAAGAAATAAACATTGCCTATCAGAAACCTGTTGCCTCCGATGAACGCATTATGTTTGCTGTTTGGTCTGATGCAAATGGACAGGATGATTTAGTGTGGTACACTGCTGATGCAGCCGGCGCTGCTTATGTTGACTTATCACGGCATAGGTCTTACGGGACTTACCATATTCATACCTATTCGGTTCGAAGCAGCGGCAATTACGGCTTAGATGCGATGACTGTTACGGTAGCCGAACCGCAAATTGAAACAGCGATTAAACAGACAGGAAATGGCAGCTTTGATATCATTATCAGCAAAGTTCCTCAAAGTATTACTGATATCATGGTTCCGGTCTGGTCGGATCAAAAAGGACAGGATGATTTGATATGGTATACTGCCAGACAGACTCAGCAGGGGACTTATACGGTCAGTGTTGCGGTGAAAGACCATAATAATGACAGAGGGCATTATAATGCGAATATCTATGGTTACAGCACAATATTAGGAAGTCAAATCGGTTTAGCTTCCACATCCGGTTTTGATAATGTGGATACACGCAGCAATGCTACGGTTTCTATTGCAAATTATGCTGAGAATAAGACTACTTTTGATGTCGTGGTTGCAGGTTCATCTGCGACCAAAGAGATGACAGCTGTTAATATTGCGGTTTGGTCTCAGGACAAGGGACAGGACGACCTGAAATGGTATTCTCCGGCAGTCAGAAATAACAGAGCTTCTGCAACTATCAATATTGCTGACCATTCCAATCGCTCTGATCAGTATATTGTTCATGTGTATACGGACTATAGCGACGGGACAACGGTAGGGACAGTTTTGGGCTCCTATAAAATTACCAAACCGGCTGATAAGAACACTGTCACGGCTAGCTTAACCAGCGATGGTATTGCCATAAAACTGGATTCTAATACAGTAACAGATTACAGTAAAGTCCATTTCGCAGTCTGGTCAGACGAAAAAGGACAGGATGATCTCCAATGGTATCAATCGAGCAGCAGCGGTACTGTTACTGCACCGTATAGCAATCACAGCGGTTATGGGCTTTATCATATTCATGCTTATCTCAATGATAAGGGGCATATGGTTGGCCTTAATGCAAAAGATTTCGATATTGGCCAGCCTAATGTGAAAACAGCAATTGCTAAAGCTACAGAAACCACTTATACGGTAACTGTTTCTGAGGTTCCGGTTTATATAAGTTCGATAATGCTTCCGGTGTGGACGAGTCATAATGGTCAGGACGATCTCAGCTGGCTTACTGCAAACAGGCAAGCTAACGGCACTTATACAGCAACTATTAATTTGCGGGATCATTACTTTGAAACGGGACATTATCACGTTAATGTCTATGGGCAAAGTAAAATCGGTAATCAGTTTATCGGCTTATCTGCAACTGAAGGGTTTACGGTAACGGAGGCCGTCAGAGCAGCAGATGCTGCAGTCACAGTAACGAACCACAATGCGGCAGCTGGCAGACTTGAAGTGGTGGTTACAGAAAAAGCTGACGGGAAAATTGTCAAAAGTGTCCAAGTAGCGGCTTGGTCAGAAAGCAATCAAGCCAATCTTGCCTGGTATGAAACGACCTCAGTAAGTAATGGTAAGGCGTCTGTGACTGTAGATGCGAAAAACCATGGTTATATTCAAGGAAATTACACCGTTCATGCCTATATTAATTATAATGATGGCAGCACATCAGGATTTGATCTGGGAAACTATGCATTCAATGCTGAAAGACCGGCGGTTGAATTACCATCATATTTCATTGATATCAGCAGCCACAACGGCATTATTTCAACAGCTGAATTTACTTCTTTGAAACAGCAGGGGATTGAGGGTGTTGTTGTGAAGCTGACTGAAGGAACGAGCTATACCAATCCTTATGCCCGGGCGCAGATTGCTAATGCTCAGGCAGCCGGTATCAAAGTATCTGCTTACCATTACTCGCATTACACGACAGAAGCGCAAGCCAGAGCCGAAGCTCAGTATTTTGTCAGTGTCGCTCAGTCTTTAGGGCTTTCAAATGCTACTGTGATGGTCAATGATATGGAAGAATCTGCTATGCTGCCTAATATTAACAGCAATGTACAAGCTTGGCAGAATGAGATGAACCGTCTGGGATATAACAATGTTGTTCACTACACAATGGCCAGCTGGCTGGATATCCGCGGCGGTCAAGTCAGCACATCCCAGTTTGGCTTGTCGAATTTCTGGATTGCCCATTATACCAATGGTTATACTTACTTGAGTCAAGAACAGGCAAAAGCTCTGTCCTACTACTCAAATGCTGCAGCTTGGCAGTATACCAGTGTTTCACCTAAGTTATCGCATAATCTGGACGAAAATATTGATTATACCGGCCGGTTTACCCGATAACCAGCAGTTAGAAAGTTGGCGCTTATGACCAAAATAATCAGTCGTTTTGCAGCCTGTTTGGCAGTGATTGTTTTACTTACTGCCTGTGCAGAGCAAAAAAACGGGACGGACAGTCAAACAGCTTCTGGAACTGTTTCATCTTCCCAAGCAACCAGCAGTCAGACTCAATCAGAAGACTCTCGGACTTCATCGTCTTCTGACAGAACTTCTGAGTCAGGTGAACAGTCAGAGTCTGAAATAGCAGCAATCAATGGACTGGATACCGGCCGAGTCTTAAAAGGGGATTATGGAACCATGGCAGGAAGCTGGGAAAATGCTGCCGCTGATGCCCTTACTTTCAATCAAACAGGTTTAACAACATCAGGAATGACTGGAAGCTTCCTTGATATTGATCAGGATGGTGTTTTATTGCTGAATGTTGAAACAGCCGGTAAAACCAATCTGACGCTCTACATAATTCCAGCCGGTAAGACTCTTTCATCTGCTTACTTTAGCAATGGACAGTCTGATACGACAGATATAGCAAAAGACCGCATTCTTTCTTCTCAAGACTTAACTGCAGAGAATTTAGCAGAGAAGGCTTATTACCATATTACTGCTGAATAAAGAATCGTACCAAGCGGTCAGCGGTTTAAAAGCAAACGGCTCAGCGCTTGTCTATGTGCCTGCTCTTGTACATAATAAAGCTTTACCATTTTCGGTCAGTCCGCCTGACATGAGAAAGGGTAAAGCTTTTTTGATGTAAGAGCTGCGGCTAATAATCAATGAATTATCAGGCAGAAAAAACATAAGCGGCCATAAATGACTTAGCAGTAGAGACTGTTTGTGTTTTTTGCTATAATAAAATGGACTAAATATTGAGGTGACCTATGGGATATACAAATTTGTTGGAGCGTCTTTTGACTTATATCCGAATCAATACTCGCAGCAATCCTGCCAGTAAAAAGACACCTTCAACGCAGAGCCAGATTGATTTTGCACTGAACATCCTAAAACCTGAAATGGAGGCTGTCGGTCTTCAGGATGTGCATTATTTGCCAGAGAATGGCTATATAATCGGTACTTTACCGGCTACCGATCCGGCAAAAAAGAACAGAATCGGTTTTATTTCACATATGGATACAGCCGACTATAATGCTCAAGGAGTTAATCCGCAGGTTATTGAACATTATGATGGCGACAGTATCGCTCTTGGTGAATCGGGTTATCATTTGACACCGCAGGAATTTCCGCAATTAAAGTATTATAAAGGGCAGACTTTAATTACAACTGATGGTTCTACCTTGCTGGGCGCTGACGATAAAGCAGGTATCGCAGAAATTATAACAGCAATGGCTTATTTAGCTGAGCATCCTGAGATAAAACACGGTGAGATTCGAGTCGGATTTGGTCCGGATGAGGAAATCGGTGTTGGAGCAGATAAATTTGCTGCAGACGATTTTGCTGTTGACTTTGCCTATACAGTTGATGGCGGTCCGCTAGGTGAACTGCAGTATGAGACCTTTAATGCCGCTGCTTTGGAAATTGATTTCTTAGGCCGCAATGTCCATCCTGGGACCGCAAAAGATCAAATGATCAATGCCCTGCAGCTGGCTTTTGATTTTCATTCTCAGCTGCCTGATGCCGAGCGTCCGGAAAAGACAGCAGGCTATGAAGGTTTTTACCATTTATTTAATCTTGAAGGAAATGTCGAAAAAGCCCATAGTTCTTATATTATCCGTGATTTTGACAGTCATTCATTTGAGGAGCGCAAGGCTTTGGTCCGAAACCTTGCCGAGAAAATGAACAGGGACTATGGGGCTAAACGTGTTTGTGTCAGTTTAGATGACCAGTACTACAATATGAAACAAGTGCTGGAAAAGGATAAACGTCCGGTAGTTATTGCGGAAGAAGCTATGAAAAAAATAGGTATCAAGCCGCTTATTGCTCCTATTCGAGGCGGAACAGACGGCTCAAAAATTTCTTTTATGGGCATTCCGACCCCTAATTTATTTGCCGGCGGTGAGAATATGCACGGGCCGTTTGAGTTTGTCAGTTTGCAGACAATGGAGAGGGCTGTAGATCTTATTATTGAAATCGTAAAATTTTGAGAATTCCCACTAAAAAAGAAAAAAATATGATAGAATAGAGGTGTTGGGAGGGCTCTATGATCAAAATTTTTGGCAAAATAAGGTACCATTGGCAGCCTGAATTATCCTGGCTGATTATTTATTGGTCAATTGCAATCGCTCCTATATTTATTGGCTTATCACTTTTGTTTGAAAGAACTAGAATTCCGTCTTATATTTTTATTTTGTTTGCTTTATTTATTGTTCTGGTCAATATTGGGTTTTACAGGTACTTCATTATTGAGGAGAACGGTATCCTGCGAATCGTTTCCCTGAATCCGAGAATTCCTAAAAAAATAGCTATTGCCTCAATTGACAAAATAGAAGTGACTTATTCAACCTTATCTCTTCATTTGGCTGACGGGAAAAGCTATATGTTCTATATGAGAAAATGGCCGAAGAAATATTTTTTAGATGCTTTGGCTGTCGATCCGGATTTTAGAGGAGAAGTTGAGCTGTTGGATAATTTTACAAAGATGGATTATTTTGAAGTTTATAAAAAAGACAAAAAAACTCCTACAAAATTGTAAGAGCTTTAGTTGGGCAGGCTTTAACAGCTTTTAGGGTATCCTGATCCTGACTGTTGATTGTTTTAACCAATTCTGAGCTGTCAGAAAATTTGACTATGCCGTCATCGTCATAATCAAACAGTTTGGAATAGGTCTGGCAAAGCCCGCAGGCGATACATTTTTCTGGGATTAATGCTACTTTCATGCTATTATTGTAATATGAATTGAATTATTTAACAAGGGGGAAAATCATGGCAAAACAACCATGGGAAGAAAAAATAGTTGACGACAGTGAAGAGCAGACAGCAGACAGCAAGGAAGAAAAGAAAAAATCAGAAGACAGTAAAACCTTGGTGATTTCGACACCTTGGCTGACAGCTTTGCTGAGCGTTTTTTTCTTGTTGATTGTCGGTATATTGTTTGTCTTTTACTACACTTCAAACAATAATACAGATGAGACTGCCCAGTCATCATCTGCTCAGGTTACAACGTCTGCAGGGAATTCGGCTGAAACGACAGTCAGTCAGGAAACATCAGCCAGCTCAAGCTCTGAAGAAACAACTGCATCTTCCAGTGATACAACAACATCGGAAAGTTCTGAAGGAAACGGTGAAACCATAACGGTTTTAGCTGGTGAAGGGGCAGCAGCTATTGCTTCACGTGCAGGGATATCGGTAGAAGAGCTGCAGGCCTTAAATCCAGATCATATGACACTCGGTTACTGGTATGCGGATCCGGGTGATGAAGTTCGCATTAACTAATCAGAATTAGAGGAGACCATGAAACCCATTACAATTGCTATTGATGGTCCGGCTTCAAGCGGAAAAAGTACAGTAGCCAAGATTGTTGCTAAAAATCTTGGCTATACTTATTTGGATACCGGAGCAATGTATCGTTCAGTGACTTATCTCGCTTTGCAACATCAGCTTGGAGATGAGCAGATTTCTGAAATTTTGGAGCTTATCAGGACTAATCCCATTTCTTTTTCACAAACAGCTGATGGCCAACAGGTTGTTTTTGCTGGCGATCAAGATGTCAGCTCAGCTATTCGCCAGAATGCTGTCACCAGAAATGTTTCTTGGCTGTCAGCTATCCCCGAAATCAGAGAAGAGTTGGTTGCTCAGCAGCGCCGGATTGCAAAAGACGGAGCCATTGTTATGGACGGACGTGATATCGGAACGGTCGTCCTGCCTGATGCAGAGCTTAAAATTTTTCTGCAGGCATCTGTTGAGGAACGGGCGCAGCGCCGTTTTAAGGAAAATCAGGAGAAAGGGATCAAAACTGACTTCGAAAGGTTAAAGCGTGATATCGAAGAACGTGATTATAAAGACAGTCACCGTGCTGTTTCGCCCTTAGTGCCCGCAGCAGATGCGTTTATTTTTGATACGACAGGTGTTAGTATTGCAGATGTTGTTCATTTTATTCAGGAAAAAGCTGAAAAAATTATTGACAGGAACTAAACCTCATGTTATACTAGCTATTAGCAGTGAGAAAAGCAGAAGTGAGAACTTCTCGCCTTGCGACTCAACGTTGTCTGGCTCTACATATCAAGTTTCAGTAATGAAATATATTGTAGTGCGGATTTGTGAATCAAGTCCGCTTTCGTTTTTCTCTTGAAAAAGAAAAAAGAGGTGAAGATTATAGCTAAGAAAGATCTATTCATTAATGACGAAATCCGTGTCCGTGAAGTTCGTCTTGTTGGTCTTAATGGCGAACAGCTGGGCATTAAGCCGCTCTCGGAAGCTCAGGCTGCTGCGGATGAGGCTAATGTAGATTTGGTCCTGATTCAGCCACAGGCTACACCCCCAGTTGCGAAAATTATGGACTACGGCAAGTTCAAATTTGAATATCAAAAGAAACAAAAAGAGCAGCGCAAAAAACAAAGCGTTGTCACCGTAAAAGAAGTGCGTCTGAGTCCGGTTATTGATAAGGGGGATTTTGAGACGAAACTTCGCAACGGCCGCAAATTTTTGGAAAAAGGCAATAAAGTTAAGGTTTCCATTCGCTTTAAGGGCCGGATGATTACCCATAAAGATATCGGAGCAAAAGTCTTGGCTGAATTTGCTGAAAGAACTCAGGATATTGCGATTATTGAACAGAGAGCTAAGATGGACGGCCGGCAGATGTTTATGCAGCTTGCCCCGATTCCTGATAAGAAATAAGCTTGATATAAGTGTATTATGACGTAAGGAGAATAGAAAAAATGCCAAAACAAAAAACTCACCGCGCCTCAGCTAAACGTTTTAAACGTACAGGTTCAGGCGGACTTAAACGCTTCCGCGCTTATACTTCTCACCGTTTCCACGGTAAAACTAAGAAACAGCGCCGCCACCTTCGCAAAGCAGCGATGGTTCATTCAGGTGATTTTAAGCGTATTAAATCAATGGTAACAGGACTTAAGTAAGTCGGCATTTCTGAAAAAAGTATTGGAGGATTTATAAATGGCTCGTGTTAAAGGTGGCGTTGTTTCACGCAAACGCCGTAAACGTGTTTTAAAATTAGCAAAAGGTTATTATGGTGCAAAGCATATCTTGTTCCGTACTGCAAAAGAACAAGTGATGAATTCTTACTACTATGCTTACCGTGACCGCCGTCAAAAGAAACGTGATTTCCGTAAGCTGTGGATTACTCGTATCAATGCAGCGGCTCGTATGAACGGCCTGTCTTATTCACAGTTGATGCATGGTTTGAAATTGGCTGAAATCGAAGTTAACCGGAAGATGTTAGCTGATTTGGCTGTTAATGATGCTGCTGCTTTTACTGCGCTTGCTGAGGCAGCAAAGGCTAAACTGGAAACAGCCTAGTTTAAATTGAGATTAGCCGATTCCATAAGACGGTAAAGGCCGTCTAAAAAACGAGAGTAGGGGAAAACCTGTTCCTGTCGGAACTGCGGTTTTTCTCTCACTTTTCATTAAAGTAAGGATGGCTTTGTTCGAATCCAAAAAACCGAAGCTGAGACATTTTGTCCCGGCTTCGGTTTTTTGGATTTAATTAAGAATATGAATCTGCTGTTCATCAATGATAGGATAGGTGACTGTCTGACTTCCGTTTAAGTCCTCTTTAGTTAAATCAACTCCTGTGATCTGACTGTTATTATAAGTTCTGTAATAATAAACGCCGGTATCCAAATTGCAGCAGGAAGAATAGATAGTATGTTCATATTTGTGTTCACCTACTTGGCATAAGCCCATTTGCTGCTCAACAGATCCTAAAATATGGAAGAACTGGCTGATGCTTTCACTTTCTGAGCTGCCGGACACTGAGTTAAGTCGTGTAAAGGCAACTTTCACGAAGCGTGAAGCCGATGACAGATCACCAGGCATGCCGATTCCGCCCATTCCCCGGCTGTAAACATCCAAGTCCATTTGGTCAGAAAAATGGTTTTCGGGTGTTGCTACGGATAATGCCCGATAATTATTAAGGTTAAACAGCTGATAGTCGAAAGGAGGGTTGTTGGTCAATACTCCAGCAGGGTTATCATAAAGTTTTAATCCCTCTTTAACACTTTCAATGACAATAGCCTCATCTTTGTCAGCCAGCAGCCAGTGCAAAGGTGAAAGCGGCAGCTCAGGACTGAAATTGATGTTAACGAGGTTAATGCGGGCTAAAAGCTCTTTGGCTTCAGCCACCGTAGAGCATTGGCTGAGAATCCAAGGGATAAATTCAAAAGGAGTGATATTGTCTTTTCCTTCTGCAAATGGTTTGTAATCTGCGTTGTCCGGAAAGTTGAGTCCAGCCATGGCTAAGCCTTTTTCGTTCATAGCATCGTAGTATAAAGGATATTCTTTTACATTAGCTGTGATACCGATAATGGCATAATGGTGGTCAATGCTGTCTGCTTTTCGAAAGACAAACGGATAATTTCTCGGCGTAATCGTGACAACTTCATTATAAGAAATTTCATAGTCAAAATTTCGGCCGAAATAGTGATTTTTTGTTGAAAATGTAATAGCAGTACACATAATATTGAACCTCCTTAATAATTATGATAACCCTTACATCTTCATATTAATACTAATTCTAAATTTTTTCAAATAAAGTGTTCATATTTGTATAAAAAATTTTGTCGCTGAGAACGTAAGAAACAAGTTGCTGAAAAACTTTTGACTGACATAAAAAACGAAGCTGAGAAATTTAATTCTTAGCTTCGTTTGTTTTATGAGAATAAGAGCAGCTTGCTGCTTTTGAAATCACAATTTTTATCCGCATTCTTTTTATTCTTACTTAATCCTATGCCCTGATTATGGCTCTGAGCTGGAAGAAGAACTGGAGCTTGAAGGAGAAGTATCATGCAGCTCAGCATAACTTGGCGCCTGGAAGAGATCCTGAGTTGTTTTATTGCCATTGCGGCTGAATATACTGTTTGATTCCTGCCCCAAATCTTTAGCTATAGTTTCCAGCTGTTTGAGCTGATCTGTGTATGCTATCTTACTGCTATCCACAGGTTTTAAATCCTCATTACTGTAAAAGCGCAAAAGGTCACCTGTCTGGATAGCATCGCTGATTGAAAGCTGCATTGAGGCTGTCTCACGGATTTCTTTCAGTTTGGCTTCTGTCTCTTCATCGGGATTCGTGATTTCCTCACCGCTTTGTGTGAAATAGGTTCGTCCGCTGTAACTGGTATATTCCGGAGTAATATAGTAACCGGAAGTTCGAAGTGAAACAATCTGGTCATTATCCGGCGAGAGGAGGTCCTGTCCGAGTTGGATATACTGACTGCTGTCTATCCCAAGCAGATGCAGGAGTGTAGGCAGAGAATCAATTTCGCCGCCATAAGTATCATTGATAAATCCTTGGTTGTAGCCGGGGATATGAATCATATATGGAACTCGCTGCAGCATAGCATTGTCATACTCTGTCCAAGTTTCTGGATCTTTGCCAAGTAAGCTGGCTAAACTGGTATTGCGGCTGTTGGAAATTCCGTAGTGGTCACCGTAAAGAACAATGATAGAATTATCATAGATTCCGGCTGCCTGCAAGTATTTAAAGAAAGCTTCGACCGATGCGTCTAAATAATTTGCTGTAGCAAAGTAACCATTGATGGTTTCATCACCTGTATCGGCCAGAGGGAAGCCTTCTTCATCCGCTTCTCCTGACAGGCTTGTGTAGGGATAATGATTTGAAACAGTGATATACTTAGCATAAAAAGGCTGCTGGAGCTGCTCTAAATATTTAATAGAATCGGCAAACATATATTTATCGTTGAGCCCATACTGAAAAGAGTTGCTCTTGGTTTGTTCTGAAAAAGAGGAGGAATCAAAGAAATAGTTGTAGCCCCACTGTTTATAGGTGTTGTTTCGGTTCCAAAAGCTGCCGACATTGCCGTGAAAAACGGCACTGGAATAGTTATCTTTTTGTGCCAGAATGGATGGAGCGGCGTAAGCTGTATTATCACCGCCGTAATTAACCATATAGGATCCGGTATTGAGACCGAATAATGACGTCTCCATCATAGTTTCTGCATCTGAGGTCTTACCAGCTTTTACCTGATGGAAAAAGTTGGAAAAAGAGATGGTGGACTGAGAATGGTAAAGGGAGTTGATAAAAGGTGTCACCTCATGTTCGCTCCCGTCAGCATTTAATTTATAGTCAATCAGGAATTGCTGAAAACTTTCCAAATGAATCATAATGACATTGCGATTTTTCGCAATTCCGAAGTATTTGGCATCGGGTTTGGCATAATGGTCTGAAACATAGGTTTCGACCTCGGCCAATTTTTCAGCCGTTGCCTCCGAACGCTCTTTCTGAGCCTGATAGGTTTGATTAGCGCTGTATACCGTAAAGGCTGGAAGACCGATAGCACGGACTAAATAGGTATTGGAAAACCCGCGGGTCAGAAGCTGCGGCCGGTCAACTTCTGCCATGAATAGATTAATGGAAAAGAAAAGACCGGATAGGGCTGTGACAGCAAATGCAGCTCTTTTATTGAAGGATCGGCTGTCTGTCTTTACTTTTTTTCTGACAAAAACATAAATTAAGAAGAAAAGATCCAGTATGTAGACGATATATCCCGGTTTTAAAAGATTCAAAGCCGAGTCACCCAAACCAGCAGAAGCACTGCCGCTGGCCAGCATGGTACTGACCGTAATGAAATCAGTAAATTCACTGAAGTAGATAACATTGGCCAGCAGTAAGAAATTTAAAATGATATAGAGCACGATTTCTACGGTGTAGAAGGCCTTTGTATTTGTGATATATAAGGGCAGTCCCAGAACTAAAAGGGCGATAGGGAGCGGATTGATAACTGTCAGAAAAATCTGATAGAGATTGCCGACATCTAAGGAAAAATCAATATTGTAGGCCCAGAGGTTTTTTAGCCAATAAAACAGCAGCAGAGTTAAAACAAAACCCAAGCGGCTGTTCATCATAGCGAGAAATTTGTTTATTACTTTTTTCACTAAACTAACTTCCTTATATAAATATAATTCCTAAAACGTTCTTATTCATAGATTATACCATAAAATGAAGATTTTCATGTGAGAATAAAGTTTTTTGGGAGTAGGAATTTTATTGAAAATCTGCTATAATATGGGTTATGAGTAGACTGTATGTGACTTCTGCTGCCGAAGGGAGGCTAAGCAGAGGAATTCAGTGTTTAGAAGCAAAAGATTTTCAAGAATTAAAGCAGACGGACAAAGAAGTTTTGCTTTATAATAAAGCGCAGCAATTTCTAGGAACAGCTTATCTATCTAAGCAGAATAAGGGAGTTGGTTGGTTTGTATCAAAAGAAAAAATAACTTTAAATAAGGCCTATTTTGCTGCCCTTTTTCGGGCTGCTCGGAAGAGACGGTCGTTTTACGAGCGCTCAGATGGGACGACAGCTTACCGTGTTTTTAATCAGGACGGTGATTTCTTTGGTGGTATGACAGTCGATTTATACGGGGATTATGCGCTTTTCTCTTGGTATAATGCCTTTGTGTACACTATTCGTCAGACGATTGTTGCTGCCTTCAAAGAGGTCTTTGCTGACAAAGTGAAGGGTGCCTATGAAAAGGTTCGTTTTGATGGGCCTGCCTATGACTCCTCTTTTGTTTATGGAGAAAGAGCAGCTGAAAAGTTTCTTATCACTGAAAACGGCCTTAAGTACAGTGTTTTTCTAGACCAAGGCTTAATGACCGGCCTCTTTTTGGATCAGCGCGAAATTCGCAGGGATTTGACTAATGGTTTGGCAGCCGGTAAACGATTGCTCAATCTTTTTTCCTATACGGCAGCCTTTTCTCTGGCTGCTGCTTCTGGGGGAGCAAAAGAGACAGTGTCGGTTGATCTGGCTAAGAGATCTAAGGAACTTTCACAAGCCCATTTTGCAGCCAATGCTATTGCAGATGACAGCCATCAGTTTCTTATCATGGATGTGTTTGACTACCTAAAATATGCTAAGCGGAAGGGCCTCCTGTTTGATATTATTCTGATTGATCCGCCCAGTTTTGCGCGGAATAAGAAGCAAACTTTTTCGGTTCATAAAGATTACCCCAGATTAATCTCTCAGTCACTGGATATTTTAACCGAAGGAGGGCTTATCATTGCTGCAGTCAATGCAGCTAACATGAGTATTTCCCGATTTCAAAAAGAACTGGAAAAGGGGTTTAGCACACGCAGACACACTTACCTTAGTCTCAAGCAGCTGCCGGACGACTTTGCTGTAAATCAAGCAGATGAAAAAAGTAATTATTTGAAAGTATTCACAATAAAGGTGGAAAAATGAAGATAGTAGTACCAGTAATGCCTCGAAGTCTTGAAGAAGTTCAAGCGTTTGAACCTTCCCAATTTGAAACGGCTGATATTGTTGAGTGGCGGGCAGATTTTTTAAATAAAGATGATATTATGACGGTTGCTCCGGCTATTTTTGAAAAATTTGCCGGCTTTGAAATCCTTTTTACACTCCGAACGACCAAAGAAGGCGGCAATATTGACCTGTCTGATGAGGAGTATCTGGGTCTGATTAAGGGCATCAGTTCGATTTACAATCCTGATTATATTGATTTCGAATATTTCACACATATGGAAGCTTTTCAGGAAATGCTGGACTACCCTAATTTAGTCTTGTCCTATCATAATTTTCATGAAACTCCGGAAAATATCATGGAAGCTTTTTCTGAACTGACAGCTCTGGCGCCCAGGGTTGTTAAAATAGCGGTAATGCCTAAAAGTGAGCAAGATGTTTTAGATTTGATGAATTATACCAGAGGTTTTAAAACGCTTAATCCTGAACAGATTTATGCTACTATGTCCATGGGAAAACTGGGACGTATTTCGCGAATGTGCGGTGATTTGGTTGGTTCCAGCTGGAGTTTTGCCAGCCTTGAGCAAGTCAGCGCTCCTGGACAGATTGCACTGCCCGATATGAGAAAAATTAAGGAGATTCTTGATGCAGATTGACGGTCATACCAGATTAGCAGCTGTAGTTGCCAGTCCGATAAAGCATTCGATTTCTCCTTTTATCCATAATTACGCCTTTGCCCATTTAGGCATTAACGGTGTTTATGTCGCTTGGGATACACGGCCGGAGGATTTGGAGGAGACCGTAAAAAATATTCGGCGCTACAATATGTGGGGGATTAATCTGTCTATGCCTTATAAAAGAGTCGTAACACCTTATCTTGATGAGCTGGATGTCAGTGCTTCTTTATTTGGGATGGTCAATACGATTGTCAACCGCGATGGTAAACTAATCGGCTATAATACAGACGGCTACGGTTTTTTTGCTTCTCTCCCCAGTGATTTTACTATTAAGGGAAAAACGCTTACGGTTTTGGGAGGAAGCGGTGCCGCTACAGCTATCTCTGCTTATGCGGCCAGACACGGTGTCGCTAAAATTAATATGTTTAACAAAGAGAAGTACCTCGAAGTCACGCGGCAGCGTCAGGGCAAGGTGACTGAGGTAACAGGCGTTCCTGTGGTCGTGTTTGATTTAGCTGATCAGGCTCTTATTCAGCAGAAAATCAATGAGGCTGATTTAGTGGTCAATGCCAATGGTGTTGGCATGGATGGTGTCACGATGGTCGTGCTTCCTGAAACGCGTTTCAAACAGGGGCAGCTGGTTGCAGATGTGATCTATAATCCTTTTGAAACGCCGTTTATCAAACTGGCTAAATCGCAAGGCATAAAGACCATCAATGGCCTGGGAATGCTTCTGCATCAGGCTGCCGAGACTTTCAGGCTGTGGACAGGGCAGGAAATGCCGGTAACCGAAATTTGGGATGAGCTTTTGAAAAAGTATGCTATCAAGTAAGCAGGTGAGCGAATGAATTTACGGGTTAATCTATCGAGCAATCCATATGATATTATTATTGACAGACACTCTTTAGCAAAGGCAGGAGAATGGGTCAGCAGCATCTGGCAGCCGCAGAAAATTGCGGTAATTACTGATAACCATGTTGGCAGTCTGTATGCCGAGAAAGTTAAACTCAGCCTTGAGGATGCAGGGTTTGATGTGGTTGTTTTTGATTTTTTGGAAGGTGAAGCCAGTAAAAGCCTGACAACTGTCAATAAAGCTTATGAGTTTCTGGTGGAACAATCCTTAACGCGAAGCGACGGAATTGTGGCTCTCGGTGGTGGGGTTGTCGGAGATTTGGCTGGATTTGCAGCTTCTACTTATATGCGAGGGCTGCATTTTTTACAAATTCCTACCAGTCTGACTGCTCAAGTGGATTCTTCTATAGGCGGCAAAACAGGAGTTAATACAGTATTTGCTAAAAATATGGTAGGAACATTTGCTCAGCCTGACGGTGTCCTGATTGATCCAGAAACGCTTAAGACGCTGGGAAGAAGGGAGCTGATTGAAGGTATGGGTGAGGTGATTAAATATGCACTGATTGCCGATCCTGAACTTTGGCAGGAGCTCCTTTCTATGGATGGTTCAGTTCAGTCTATCTTAGACCATGCAGACTCTATTATTTATCGTTCCTGCAATGTTAAACGTGACCTAGTAGTTGAAGATGAATTTGACAATGGTAAGCGGCTCTACTTAAATTTCGGCCATACTATCGGTCATGCTGTTGAGGCGACTGCAGGCTACGGTCAGGTCATGCACGGGGAAGCAGTGGCAATCGGGATGGTTCAGATGGCTCGGGCAGCTGAGAAAAAAGGACTGATGCCGGCCGGAATCGCAGACGACATTGCTGCTATGTGCCAAAAATTCGGCTTACCGACAGTTTATCAGCCATGGGATGTAAACAAATTATATGATACTTTAAGGCATGATAAGAAGGCTCGCGGCAGTTCTATTAAGACGGTCATTGTTCCGGAATTGGGGCGTGCAGCAATTAACCAAATCCCCCTTGAAGAAATGAAAGACTATTTGGAGAGATAGATGAGATATTTAACAGCTGGTGAGTCACACGGTCCGCGTCTGACAGCTATCATCGAAGGTGTGCCTGCGGGTCTTTCCCTAACGGCAGAAGATATCAATATTGACCTCAAACGGCGCCAAGGCGGCTACGGCCGGGGCGGCCGTATGAAAATCGAATCGGATCGGGTTGTTTTCACCTCCGGTGTCCGCCATGGTAAAACGACAGGCGCGCCGATTACTATGGATGTTATCAATAAAGATCATCAAAAATGGCTGGAAATTATGTCGGCAGAGGATATTGACGATCGGCTCAAAACTAAGCGCAAAATTACCCATCCGCGTCCCGGTCATGCTGATCTGGTGGGCGGTATGAAATACCGTTTTGAGGATTTACGCAATTCGCTGGAGCGTTCTTCAGCGCGTGAAACGGCCATGCGTGTGGCAGTTGGAGCTGTCGCCAAGCGTATTCTGGCTGAACTCGATATTGAAATTGCTAATCATGTGGTCGTCTTTGGCGGTAAAACAATTGCTGTTCCGGACGGCTTAACTGTTTCAGAAATCAAAACCTTAGCCGGCCAGTCTGAGATTTCTGTAGTCAATCAGGAACGTGAGCAGGAAATTAAGGATTATATCGACCGAATCAAAAAAGAGGGCGATACAATTGGCGGCGTTGTTGAAACGATTGTTGGCGGCGTGCCAGCCGGTCTGGGGTCTTATGTCCAATGGGACAGAAAATTAGACGGCAAGCTTGCTCAGGCGGTTGTTTCTATTAATGCTTTTAAGGGAGCTGAATTTGGCGTCGGCTTTCAGGCCGGCTACAGAAGAGGCTCTGAAGTGATGGATGAAATTCTGTGGAATGAAGAAGACGGTTATACCCGCCGTACCAACAATCTCGGCGGTTTTGAAGGCGGCATGACCAATGGACAGCCAATTGTCGTGCGAGGAGTGATGAAGCCTATTCCGACACTTTATAAACCGCTGATGTCAGTTGATATTGAAACCCATGAGCCTTATAAGGCTACGGTAGAACGTTCTGACCCTACGGCTCTGCCGGCTGCTGGTGTTGTTATGGAAGCTGTTGTGGCGACAGTCATTGCTAATGAACTTTTGGACAAATTTTCTTCAGATAATATGGAAGAATTAAAAGAAGCTGTCGCCGGCCACCGAGAGTTTGTTAAACATTTTTAGGCTTGACAACTTATGGGATTGGAGTAAAATATGGAAGAGAAAATCATCTATATAGCCGGATTAGGGTTGATTGGAGGGTCGCTGGCTCTGGGAATTAAGCGCAGGCACCCTCATTATAAGATACTAGGCTATAATCGTTCTGATAAATCACGGATTATCGCTTTGGAACGCGGCTTGGTTGATGAAGCGACCGATGATTTTAAGGCTTTTGCTCCTCTGGCTGATGTGATTATTCTGGCTGTGCCGATTAAACAAACCATCACCTTCCTTAAAATTTTATCTGAACTCGATTTGAAAGAGAATGTGATTATTACAGATGCCGGTTCAACTAAGCTAGAAATCGTATCAGCCGCTGAGCAATATCTGACGGGAAGACCAGTGCAGTTTGTCGGTTCGCATCCTATGGCCGGCAGTCATAAATCTGGTGCGGCAGCAGCAAATGTGCACTTATTCGAAAATGCTTATTATATTTTTACTCCCAGTAAATTGACAGGACAGCAGACGATTGCAGACTTAAAAGATTTGCTGTCAGGCTTGCAGGCCAGATTTATTGAAATTGAGGCTGCTGAACATGATCGGGTAACCAGTCAGATTTCGCATTTTCCTCATATTTTATCTGCCAGTTTGATGGAACAAGCCGGAGACTATGCTGCTGAACATGAGATGGCCAGCCGTTTCGCAGCCGGCGGTTTTCGAGATATGACCCGCATTGCTGAGAGTGAGCCCGGCATGTGGACTAGTATTCTTTTAACGAATAAAGCAGCTGTTTTGGAGCGTATTTCAGACTTTAAACAGCGTCTGGACAGTGTTGCAGAGCTCATTTCTCAAAACGATGAAAATGCGATTTGGGACTATTTTGCTAAGGCAAGACAGACCCGCAAAGAAATGGAAATACACAAACGCGGCGGTGTTGAGAGTTCATTCGATATTTTCGTGGATGTTCCGGATGAAGAAGACGTGATTTTGGAAATTTTGGAGCTCTTACGAGGGACTTCTCTGGTCAATGTTCATATTAATGAAGAAAATCGAGAAGACATTAACGGTATTCTCCAAATTTCTTTTAAAAATGCTAATGATTTGGAACATGCACGGCAAGTAATTACAAGTAAGACTGCTTATAAGGTTTTTATTGAATAGGAGACAGTAATGGCAAATGTTTATGATATTGCAAATGAGTTAGAAAGAGCTATTCGGGTGCTTCCTGAGTATCAGGCGGCAGTTGCTGCTAAGTCAGCTGTTGAGGCTGACAGCGAGGCTAAGGAACTTTGGGAGCAATTTTTACAAGCTCAGAAAAAGCTTCAGACTATGATGCAGTCAGGGCAAGCGCCTTCTCAAGAGGAACAGGAGGAATTAACTGCCTTGGGGCAAAAAATCGAAGAAAATCCTGTTTTGAAGGCTTATCTTGAACAGCAGCAGCGTTTGTCTGTTTATATTGCTGACATTGAAAAAATTGTTTATGCGCCTTTGCGGGACCTTCAGTAAAATTGACCTCAAAGGCAAAAGTATTAATAAGCGAGCGGGACAAAAATCGGTAGATTGTCATAAAATGTCAGTTTCGATTTTGCTGCCCCACCCTTTCTAATCAATCACTGCGTCAAACGCATAGGTCTAAAAAAGTGAAACGAGGCAGGACTTTTGTTCCAGCCTCTTATTTTATTCAGATACAGGTCGATTCGAATCCTTATTAAAAAATCAGCAGACTAACTGGGGAAGAGCTTTTCTTGCTTATAAGAAAAGCGTAGCAGATTTTTGTTTTAAATGCCTTTTTATGCTAAAGTGAAATTATCACAGTAAGCAGGTTAAGCTTGTTCGGTTTTCAAATATGGCGGATCTAGACGTCTCAAGTTTTTGTTGTCTTAACAGCCTGCCGCCCCTTCTAGTCGTCTTGGCAGAGGTGCGCCGACGAAATCGAAGATTTCTGGCTTACCGTCAGCCGTAAACGTCTGAAAGCTTTGTCGCCTTAACAGTCGACCGCACCTTTCTAGTCGTTCTGGCAGAGGTGCGCCGACGAAATCAAAGATTTCGGACTTACCGTCAGCCGTAAACGTCTGAAAGCTTTGTCGCCTTAACAGTCGACCGCACCTTTCTAGTCGTTCTGGCAGGGGTGCGTCTGCGAAATCAAAGATTTCGGACTTACCGTCATTTTTGCTGTGAGCTTTATACGGCCTTTGTATCTTGATTGAACTGAACATGCCCTAAACGCTGCGGGAAAAAGATGTGGCTAAGTTTAGAATTGATTTCAAGTTAGCTAGCCGTAAACGTCTGAAAGCTTTGTCGTCTTGACAGCCGACCGCACCCTTCTAGTCGTTCTGGCAGAGGTGCGCCGACGAAATCGAAGATTTCTGGCTTACCGTCATTTTCCTTTTGCGTTTTTAACGGCCTTTGTATCTTGTTAATTGAACACGCCCTAAGCTCTGTGCAAAAAAGACAGCCCTCCCTTGAATCATTAATGACTCAGCGGTCAGGCTCCTATTTTTTGCTGTGAGCTTTAAACGGCCTTTGTATCTTATTAATTGAACACGCCCTAAAATCCTAGTGAAAAAGATGGATGTCAGCGTCCAGCATCACTTGCCATCCCCTATTTTCATACGGATTTTTAGACGGGCTTTGCATCTTGTTTTTAGAGGAGTGTGTAATGGTAAAAGCATATGATTATATTGTCATTGGCGGCGGCAGTGGTGGGATTGCTTCGGCTAATCGTGCTGCTATGCATGGAGCTAAGGTGCTGTTAATTGAGGCTAAAGATATCGGGGGGACATGTGTGAATCGTGGCTGTGTTCCTAAAAAGGTAATGTGGTATGGGGCACAAGTTGCTGAAACTCTTCACCATTATGCGGCAGATTATGGTTTTTCTTTGTCAGACACCTCCTTTGATTTCGCAACTCTCAAGAAAAATCGTCAGGCCTATATTGATCGGATTCATAGCTCATATGAGCGGGGATTTGATCAGACGGGCGTAGAACGGTTATATGAGTATGCTACTTTTGTCGACAGTCATACTGTTACTGCCGGGGGCGAAAGCTATACCGCTCCGCATATTTTAATTGCTACAGGCGGGCATGCTCTTATCCCCGATATTCCGGGCAGCCAATATGGTATTACTTCAGACGGCTTTTTTGAACTGGAAGCCATTCCTAAACGGACGGCAATTGTCGGAGCTGGGTATATTGCTGTTGAGTTGGCCGGGGTTCTTCATGCGCTGGGCAGCCAGACCCATCTTTTTGTCCGTAAGGACCGTCCTTTACGGAAGTTTGACCGAGAAATTGTCGATGTTCTTGTAGAAGAAATGACAGAGACAGGGCTGGAGTTTCATCCTTTTTCGATTCCTAAGGAGGTTATCAAAATTGCTGATGGCAGCCTGACCTTGTTCTTGGAAAACGGTCAAACATATGAGGTGGATACACTGATTTGGGCTATCGGCCGTCAGGCAAATGTGACTGGTTTTAATCTGGAAGTTACCGGAGTTGAGCTTAATGACCATGGTTTTATTGCGACAGATGCTTATGAAAATACCAGTGTTGAGGGCATCTATGCATTAGGCGATGTCAATGGCAAATTAGAGCTGACACCGGTTGCAGTAGCAGCAGGACGTCGTTTGTCAGAGCGTCTTTTTAACAATAAACCTGGTGAAAAACTGGATTATACCAATGTTCCAACTGTCATTTTCAGCCACCCTCCGATGGGCTCAGTCGGCCTAAGTGAAGAAGCGGCTGTTGCTCAATTCGGTAAGGATAATATTAAAACCTACACTTCCAGTTTTGTTTCAATGTATACCGCTATTACCAGCCATCGGGAACGATGCAAGATGAAGCTGGTTTGCCAGGGGGCAGATGAAAAGATTGTCGGCCTTCATGGTATCGGCTATGGTGTGGATGAGATGATTCAAGGTTTTGCTGTAGCCCTTAAAATGGGGGCCAGAAAGGCTGACTTTGATAATACTGTAGCTATCCATCCGACCGGGGCAGAAGAATTTGTCACAATGCGCTAATTGTTATAAAAAAAGATTTATCTCTAATGTTATCTAATCAGTCAGTCTAAAACTCTGGGACGATAAGTCCCAGAGTTTTTGCATTTTTGCCCAGCTTAAGGGGTCGGTCACATTAAATTGAGTGGGAATCTGTGGAGGCAAGCAAATACCGACGGACTTCTGAAATAAAATAAAGAGAACCTGTAACCACATAAAGATTGTCGGTCTGTTCAGGAATCATTTGCAGCCATAAGTGCCAGTCCTCAACCTTTTTAAAATGGCAGGGGTAGTTTTCCAGATCTTCTGCCCCGGGGAAGTCAAAGCTGGTTACTGTTAGGTCATAGGGAGCAAGGCAGGCTAACATTTTTTGAATAGGTTTGCGCTCCAGACCAGCAAAAAGGATATGAATCTTTTTATCAGCGAAATGTTTTTCCAAAAGGGCAGTAAGGCTTTGCATTGCTTCTTCATTATGGGCGCCGTCAAGCAGGATATGAGGACTTATCAATTCTGCCCGCCCCGGCCAGGTTGCTTTTTGGAGGCCTGTTTTGATACTTTCAGCTGTGATGCTCTTTCGTTTTTTAGAAAGGAGAAGAGCAGCCATAACAGCCAAAGAAGCATTGCTTTTTTGATGCTCCCCCAATAGCTGGAGCTGAATGTCAGAAAGGCAGAAACCATCTCTGCAAAAGGATAGGCTGCCATTTTTTTCTGTATAAAAGAAATCCTTTCCCAATTCATAAGTTGGAGCGCTAAACAAAGCTGCTCTCTGATAAAAAGCAAGACGGGCTTCCTGCTGAAATTGGCCGAAGATGATCGGGACGCTTTCTGAAAGAACTCCGACCTTATGGCTGGCAATCTGGCTGAGAGAGGTTCCTAAGGTTTCTTGATGGTCATAGCTAATTGAGGGACAAATAACAGCAAGTGGAGTAAAAACGTTAGTGGCGTCATATGTTCCGCCCACCCCTGCTTCAATAAGTGCTATGTCAACTGGCTTAATGCGGGTGAAGTAGGTAAACATCAATAGGGTAACAAGTTCAAATTCTGTGGGTCGCCCCCACTTGGACAGGAGCTGTTCATCCTCTACAAGAGGGCGGATAAGTGCGGCAGTTCGGCATAATTCCTTGTCTGAGATGGGCTGCTGGTTCACAGCAATGCGTTCATTGAAACGTGTTATAAAAGGGGAGGTAAAGGTGCCGGTTGTATAGCCTGAAGCAGTCAGGATATGCTGCAAGAGGCTGACTGTTGAGCCCTTGCCATTTGTTCCGACAATATGCAGAGCAGTTATTTTTTGCTGAGGATTATCCAATTTTTCCAGAAGAGCCAGCATACGCGCTTGTTTAGGTCTGCGGCCCTTAGCTTTATAGGAATGAATCCAAGTCAGGGTTTCTTTGTAATCCATGTGTTTTCCTTATTTCTTTTTAACCATTATACCATTTTTTGCTCTTCTTTAGCGGCTAAAGCAGGCTGACGGAGCCCTTATGTCATATAAAAATAAAATTGTTCTATTTTTTAATCAAATTGATAATCCTAGTCATTTATGATAAAATGAGGTATTATTATGAGAAAAAATAAATGCATGTCAGGTGATTGAATGAAACTCTCTTTGCTGATTACTTTTTTAAATGAGGAAACAATGATTGAAAAGACCCATTTGGCTATGGCTGCTCAGCTTGAACGCCTTTTGGGCCATGAGATTGATGATTATGAGCTGCTGTATGTTGATGATGGCAGCACAGATCGGACCTACAGTCTGATGAAAGCTATTGCAGCTGATGACAGCCATGTCAAGTATATCAGCTTCAGCCGCAATTTTGGTCGTGAAGGCGGTATCTTAGCTGGTTTCAAGTATTCAACCGGAGACGCTGTTATGGTTATGGACGGTGATTTGCAGCACCCGCCCAGCCTGATTCCCGAATTTCTTCAGGCCTATAAAGACGGTTTTGAGGTTGTCAGCGGTCAGCGTGACCGGACAGGTGAGTCAAAATTCAGTACTTTTTTTGCGCGTGCTTTCTATGCTTTTGCCAACTATGCTATGGATGTTAAGCTGACAGACGGTAAATCAGAACTCAAATTACTGAGCCGGCGCGCTGTCAATACCTTTTTAGCTATGCCTGAGTATAATCGCTTCAATAAGGGATTGTATGAATGGATCGGTTTTAAAGAAAAAGTTATCCCTTATAAGAACCATATCAGAGAAGCAGGGGAGAGCAAGTTCAGTTTTAAAAAGTCAATGAACTATGCAGTTCAGGGGTTGATTTCCTTCAATGACAAGCCCTTAAGGATTTGTATTCAGTTTGGTTTTATCAGCATCGGTCTAGCGGTACTATATCTTTTTAAAGAGTTTATCGCTTATCTGATAAATCCAGGCAACTCAGTCAGTGGTTACTTTACCACCATTGCTGCGATTATTTTGTTCAGCGGCGTGCAGCTGATTTCTCTTGGAGTGCTGGGTGAATATATTGGAAAAATCTATTATGAAGTAAAAAGACGGCCGCATTTTATTATCAGTGAATCAAATATTGAAGCGGCCAAAAAAGACGGAGTAGGATAATGGCAAACAGAAAAATAAAAATCTGGATGGATTCAGAGAAGCGGTCAGCTTTTTACACAGAGCATAAAAAACTTCTGATCTATCTCTGCAGCGCTTTTTTGCCAATGGCAGTCATGCTGATTGTCTGGCGGATAATGGCGATGTATCCTTTTGGTAGCAGCAGTTTGATGGCAGTAGATTTTGGTCAGCAGTATATCAGTTTCTTTGCTTATTTGAAAAATACGCTGCTGTCAGGAGACTGGTCGGGTTTCTTTTATTCTTTCACCAAATCGATAGGCGGAGAGATGATTGGGGTGGTGGGCTACTATCTCTTAAGTCCTTTTAATATCATCTACATTTTAACCCCGATTCAGTACTTTCCTTTAGCTGTTTTTTTAACCATTTGGCTGCGTTATGGCCTTATCGGTCTGACTTTTGCTCATTTGCTGATCAGACGCTATCAAGGCCTGTCCGGAAAAGTCTGGCTGGTACCGCTGATGGCTTTGGCCTACACCTTATCCGGTATGCTGGTTTCCTACCAGATGAATGTGATCTTCTACGATGCCATGTGGATGCTGCCGCTGATTATTATATACTTGGAAGAGACGCTGGACGGCGGGAAAATCTATCCCTATATTTTGACTTTGGCCTTAGCTATGCTCTTTCAGTTTTATTTTGGTGTGATGATTTGCATCTTTATTGCTCTTTATGCCTGCTATTATGTTTCACCTAACTTGGGCGGAAAGGCTCCTTTAAAGGAAAAGATTCAAGCTTTCTTTTCCCCTTTATTTAAGGTTGTCGGTGCTTCAGTGCTAGCTATTACGTCTGTTTTTGCTCTGCTTTACCCGCTTTACCTTAACTTAGCTTCCAGCAAAGGACAGGTTGGCAGTGCTCTTAACTTCAGCTGGTCTTTGCAAATCAATCCTTTGGATATTCTGTCCAAGCTGATTATCGGCAGTTTTGACAATAACTCCTGGCCGAGCGGTCCCAGCCTTCCTAATATTTATGTCGGCGGTCTGGCCTTAGTCGGCTTTCTGCTCTATTTTGCTTATGCTAAAACCAGCCTCTGCCGTAAATTATCGGCAGGACTGGTCTCTCTGGTTTTCTTTCTTTCCTTTATCAATGAATTTGCCAGTAAATTGTGGCATATGGGACAAAATCCGGCAGGTTTCTTCTTTCGGTTTTCCTGGCTGTTTTCATTCTTTATGGTCCTTCTGGCCTATCAGTTTTTTAAAGATCACAAACCCTTATCGGTTAAGCCTCTTATTTTAGGCTTGGTTTTGATCACAGGCACCGTTTACTATGTCAGCAGCAAGGATTTTACCTATATTGCCAAATCACAGCCCGAACTGGTTACCTCCTTTTTCCAAACTTACCGGGAGCTGGTTACAGTCCTGCTGGGTTTGATTTCTGTTAGTCCGGCTTATTGTTTTTGGACTTACTTTCGCGGCGCCAAACATAAGCAGTACCTTGCTGCAGCAGTTCCCCTGCTTTTGCTGCCTTTAGTCATCTTTTTATTAGCCAAGGGTTATCTGTTAACGCAACTGACTGTGACTGCGGCTATCTGGCTTTTGGTTCTGCTGCTTATCTATTTCCGACTAGAAAAAACACTTTTTCTCCTTTTGACAGCAGTGACGGTTTTTGAATTAGGCTGGAATGCTTACCTTTCCCAATCCACCTTGGGATATGCTGATGCTTATAAATTTACCGATGCTGTTCTTTCAGTGGGCAAAGTAACAGATACGGTTCAGGCGGAATCTGAAGCAGGTTTTTACCGTATCGGATCAACCTTTGCTTATTCACGGACGGTACCGACCTTTGTTTCTTATCCGGGGCTGAGCACCTTCAGTTCCACTATTGAGACATCAACTCAAAAGCTGTTTTCTTATTTGGGAGACAGCGGTGTCAACGCTTCGACAATGTATTTAAACGGCACTGCCTTAACAGATGCTTTATATGGGGTCCGTTATTATATTGACGTGAAAGACTACACTAATGACGATGTGCTGAAATATCCCCGCCGCTGGTATTATTCGAGATTGACAGAAAGAAAAGATTTGTCTTTGTCTTATACCAATCTGGTTTATGAAGATGACCGCTATTTAGTCTATGAAAATCCCAATGTCCTCTCTCTTGCTTTTGGCACGAATAAGGCTACAACAGGGATTACATTTGGCCTGAATAATGCTGCCGCCAATCAAAATTTTTTACTGCAGCAGATGGCAGGCACCAAGGAAAATTATTTTGAATCCTTTGACTTTGCGACCATTGAAACGGATAATATGCAAGCCGTCACAGACGACAGCGGACAAACCGTTTACAACCGTCTCGACCGCAGTAAACCGGGAATTATCCGCTATAAGCTGATTCCAAAAAGCAATTATACTTACTATTTCTTTACTCCCTTTGGAGTGACAGATGCCAATAAGGAGCTTTCGGTCTTACTGAACGGCAAATGGTACAATAACCAGAAAAGCTTTGATCAGAGGCAGCTATGGCAGCTGACAGATGATACAGAAGGACAGGAAACAGTTTTGGAGTTTCAGTTTACTGCTGACTCGGTTAATATGACTGGTGCACAATTAGTCCGTGCTAATAAAGAGGCCATAAAAAATGTGATGGCAGAACGTCAGAAGCAAAGTATGACAGTAGATAAATGGAGCAATACTAAAATTGAAGGCAGTGTTAACATCACAGATGACAGTGACATGATGATGACAACAATCCCTTACAGCGAAGGCTGGCATGTTCAGGTGGATGGCAAAGCGGTTGACACTCAGGAAGCCTGGGAAAGTTTAATCGCCTTTCCGATCAGCAGCGGTAAGCACAGCATAACAATGACTTTCAGACCGCCTGGCCTGTATGCCGGCTTGGCTATTTCTGCATTGTCCATTTCTTCGATTTTAGTTCTCAGATGGTATGACAAAAAGACCGATAAAAAAGTAAAAAACAGTTAAGACAAAAAGCTTTTCCTGACATGCCTGATTAAAGGCTGACAAGGAAAAGTTTTTTGTAGCTTAATTAGAGGTCTTCTTTGTCTAAGACCAAATCCTGCAGCCCCCTTTTTTAGCAGCCGTTCCCGGCAATAGGTTTTCTGAAAAAGAAGCCGGAAACTCTGAGCGGCTGCCAATCTCAAGTTCAGTTCGGCCTGCAAGAAATGCCTTTATGTTCTTAAAGTCTTAGTATTTTTAAAGAAGGTCTCAGTTACCGTCAGAACCCCGTATATATCTGTTCATTTAGTCCGAATGTCAGAAGCTAAAGACCTTTAACTGGACTGTTTTTTGTGCTATAATAAATATTATTGCTGATTTAGGAGAGAAGTATGAAAGTCGTACGTGAAAAAGAGTTTGTCAATCAATACCATTATAATGCCCGTAACTTAGAATGGGAAAAGGATAATGGCACTCCTAAAACGAATTTTGAAGTGACTTTTCAGCTGGTGAAGAAAGATGAAAAGCAAAAGGAAACGACAGTGGTTGCTGTTTTGCAATTCATGGTTGTTCGGGATGATTTTGTTATTAATGGTGTTATTTCCCAAATGAATCACATCAAAGGCCGAATTGTTAATGAACCCAGTGAGTTTAGTCAGCCTGAGGTGGAAGGTTTGGCAGCGCCTTTGTTGGATATGGTTCAGCGCCTGACTTACGAAGTGACTGAAATTGCTTTTGACCAGCCCGGAGTTAAATTGGAGTTCAAAAATTAATGAAGTTAGCAGTTATTACCGATTCGACAGCGGTTTTATCGAAGGCGCCTGAGGAATGGGAAAATCTTTATATTTTAAATATCCCCATTACAATAGATGGTGTTACCTATATTGAAGGGCAAAATCTGACACTTGCTGAATTTTACGATAAGATGGCAGCCTCCAGTCAGCTTCCTCAAACCAGCCAGCCCAGCCTGGCCGAATTAGATGAACTGCTGACACATTTAGCCAGTGAAGATTATACTCATGTCATCGGGCTTTTTTTGGCTGGCGGGATTTCAGGTTTTTGGCAGAATATTCAGTTCCTTATTGAAGAATACCCTAATTTGACCATCGCCTTTCCGGACAGTAAAATAACTTCCGGTCCTTTGGGCAGTATGGTGGAAAATATTTTTTACTGGCAAAAGCATGGTCTAACTTTTTCGCAGATTTTAGAGAAACTGCAGCTCCAGATTGACGGAACCAGAGCCTTTATCATGGTAGATGATTTAAACCATCTGGTTAAAGGAGGCCGTTTGTCCAACGGATCAGCAGTTCTGGGAAATCTGCTAAACATTAAGCCTATTCTTCATTTTAATACTGACGGTGTTATTGTCGTTTATGAGAAAATTCGGACAGAAAAGAAAGCTGTCAGACGTTTGGTGGACTTGCTGCATGAATTGACAGCACAGGGAAACTATAAAACCTTTGTTATTCACGCTAAGGCAGAGGCAAAAGCAAAGGACTGCCGGCAGCTTCTGGCGGACTCCGGCTACAGCGGGAAGGTTGAAATCATTTCTTTTGACGGTGTTATTGCGACACATCTGGGATCTGGAGCAATTGCCCTTGGGTTTACCCCGGTTTTATAAGGAGGTTATCTGATGATTAGTGTTATTATTGCTGGTTTTAAAGGGAAGATGGGGTCAACTGCCCTTGAAATGGTTAAAGGGGATTCGGAACTTCGGCTGGCTGCCTTGCTTGATCCTTTTGCAAAGGAAAAAGAATATGACGGTATCCCTGTTTTTACAAATAAAGAGGATTTGCAGGGGCTGGCTGCGGATGTTTGGGTGGATTTCACTACACCGCAGGTAGCTTATGATAATACGCGCTTTGCCTTAGAGAATGGTTTTGCCCCTGTCGTTGGAACAACAGGTTTTACGCAGGAGCAAATCAAGGACTTGCAGGATTTGTCTGCTCGAAAAGAAATTGGCGGTCTGATTGCTCCTAATTTTGCAATCGGAGCCATTTTACTGATGGAATTTGCTGCTAAAGCTTCAAAATATTTTCCTGATTTGGAAATTATTGAGCTGCACCATGATAAGAAAAAAGACGCGCCAAGCGGAACAGCCGTTAAAACAGCTGAGTTAATCCGTCAGGTCCGTCAGCCTAAACAGCAGGGGGCAGCAGATGAAAGCGAGACTTTAGCAGGCGCCAGAGGAGCTGAATTTTCCGGCTTTCGGATTCACAGTGTTCGGCTGCCGGGGCTAGTGGCACATCAGGAGGTTATCTTTGGTGCAGCAGGCGAGGGTCTGACTTTGCGGCATGATTCTTACGATCGAAGTTCTTTTATGTCCGGTGTTAGTTTAGGGATCAAAGAGGTTGTAAAACGTGACCGGCTGGTTTATGGTTTGGAACACTTATTATGAAATTAAATGCTCTGCCTTCTGAATTTCAGGAGGCTTTACCAATCTTGAATAAAATAAAAAAGGCCGGCCATCAGGCTTATTTTGTCGGCGGCAGTGTCCGCGATGCTCTGCTGGGCCGGCCGATCCATGATGTGGACATTGCAACTGACGCTTATCCGCAGGAAATGAAACAGCTTTTTCCTCGAACAGCTGATATCGGTATTGAACATGGAACAGTTCTGGTTCTGCACAGAGGGGCTGAATATGAGGTGACAACCTTTAGGACTGAGGAGGCCTATGTTGATTACAGGAGGCCGAGCAGTGTTTCTTTTGTCCGCTCTCTGACAGAGGATTTACGTCGGCGTGATTTTACAATCAATGCTTTGGCTCTTGATGAAGAGGGTGAGGTTATTGATCATTTTGCTGGTCTGTCTGATTTAAAACATGGCATATTGAGAGCTGTCGGAGAGCCGTCTGAGCGGTTCAGCGAAGATGCACTGCGGATTATGCGGGGCTTTCGTTTTGCTGCCAGTCTTAACTTTCAGCTTGAACCAGCAACTTTTACTGCAATGACAGCTTGTGCACCGCTTTTGGCTAATATTTCTGTCGAACGTTTATTTGTAGAATGTGACAAGCTCTTTTTATCTCCTTACTGGAAGCAGGGACTTAAGGCCTTGATTGATTCGGAGGCCTTCACCTATTTACCTGGTTTGCAGGGGAAAGAAAAAGAACTGCTTAGGCTGAGGGAGGAGCTGTCGGATTCCTTTGTGTTTGCCAGCAGTGAACAAGCTTGGGCTTTTCTTATTTTGATGATTAAACCGGCTGACAGTCGGCAGTTTCTGCGCCTGTGGAAAGTATCGAACCAGTTTCAAAAAACGGTGCTTAAGTTGACAGCCATTTATAATTTAAGAAATCAGGAGCAGCTGGATAAAAAAATGGTTTATGACTACGGCAGAAATCTCTTGCTCATTGCTGAAGGCCTGAGAGAAGCACAAGGTCTGTCCGTGTCTTTTGCGCAGATTGAAGAACTTTATCAAGAACTTCCGATCTATAGCAAAAGAGAAATAGCCGTCAATGGCAAAATACTGATAAAAGAACTGGGGCTTAAACCGGGTCCGGCTTTAGGGCTTATCCTTGACAATATTGAAGGAGCAGTTGTTGCTGGTCAGCTTGACAATACAAAATCAGCCATCTTTTCGTATATAGCTGCTCATTATCCTGATATACGATAGAGCCAGTTTAGTCAGTCAGAAACTGGCAGTACGCTGCAGAGAAAGAACTCTGTTTTGCAGCTCAAAATAAACAGCAAAGGGAATTGGGACTCCCTTTTATTCTTGCATAAGGGAGAGTATGATGAATGATTTTTTAGTCGAAAATTTAACCCAATCGGTTGGCGATCAAACCGTTTTTAAAAATATATCTTTTATTATTCATGATTTGGACCGCATCGGCATCATCGGTGTGAATGGAAGCGGCAAAACCACTCTTTTAGACGTGCTTTCAGGCAGACTTGGTTTTTCCGGTGACCGCTCTCCTTTCTCCAGAAAGAAGGATTATCAAATTGCTTATCTGACGCAGGAAGCAGATTTTGCCGAGGATAAAACCGTTTTAGAAACGGTTTTATCTGATGATTTGCCCGAAATAGCTTTGATTCGAGAGTATGAACTGCTCATGTCTGACTATACCAAAGCTGATCCGCAGCGCCTTGAGCGCCTTATGGCGGAAATGGATGCCTTGTCTGCCTGGACAGTTGAAAGTGAAGTCAAGGCAGTGCTGTCACGGTTAGGTATCCATAATCTGACACAAAAGGTAAAGACCTTATCCGGAGGAATGCGGCGCCGAGTTCAGCTTGCTCAGGTCCTTTTAGCTGATGCTGACTTGTTTTTATTGGATGAGCCGACCAATCATCTGGATATTGAAACCATCGCTTGGCTGGCTGATTTTTTGAAAAGCCGCAAAAAGACTTTGATGTTTGTGACACATGATCGCTATTTTTTAGATAGTTTATCTACACGTATTTTTGAATTAGCTCATGCTGAACTGACAGAATATCAAGGAAATTATCAGGACTATCTGCGTTTAAAAGCCGAAAAAGATGAGCGTCAGGCGGCCTATCTCCATAAGCAAAAGCAACTCTACAAACAGGAATTAAGCTGGATGCGCACGCAGCCTCAGGCCCGATCTACCAAGCAGGAAGCCAGAATAAAACGCTTCGGTGCTTTGGAAAAAGAACTGGCTCAGTCACAGCCGCAAAAACAGCTTGAATTTCATTTTGAAGCCAGCAGAATAGGGAAAAAAGTGCTGGAGTTTACAGAAGTTGATCTGAAATATGATACGGATTATCTGTTTTGCAATTTTAGTTTGCTGCTGCAAAATAAGGATCGTATCGGTATTGTCGGCCCAAATGGTGTCGGTAAGACCAGCCTTCTCAATATGATAAGCGGTGATTTAGCCCCGAGCGGGGGAAGCATAGATATTGGTGAGACCGTCCGCGTAGGTTATTTTTCCCAGCAGATTAGAGGCATGGATGAGAATAAGCGCCTTATTGCTTATCTGCAGGAAAAGGCTGAAGCGGTCAGAACCAGCAGCGGCCTGATAAGTGTAACAGAGCTTTTGGAACAGTTTCTCTTTCCGCCTGAGAGTCATGGCAAACTCATTTCTAAGCTGTCCGGAGGTGAGAAGAAGCGGCTCTATCTCTTACAGATTTTGCTTGAAAAACCTAATCTTTTATTGCTCGATGAACCGACTAATGATTTAGACATTGAGACTTTGACCGTACTAGAAAAATTTTTAGAGGATTTTTCCGGCCCTGTCATTGCAGTCAGCCATGACCGCTATTTTCTGGATAGGGTCTGCAATAAAATTCTTGCTTTTGAAAACGGACAGATAAGCCAGTTTTTGGGGAATTACAGCGATTATCTGGCCGAAAAAAATAGAGAAAAATCCAGTCATTTTGAACCATCAGCTGCTGAAGCACCTCTGGCCTCAGTCAAAGACAAGCCGAGAAAAACGCGGCTGTCCTATTTTGAACAGCAGGAATGGAACAGGATTGAAGCCGATATTGAGCAGCTCGAGTCAGCAATTGAAGACATTACAGCGCTTATGCAGGATAATGCCAGTGATTATGAGAAGCTGGCTGAGCTGCAAAATCAGCTTGATGAGAAAAATGCTGAATTACTGCAAAAATATGAGCGCTATGACTACCTTAGCGATAAACAAAATGAAAAATAATGCTATAAATGGAGAAAAGATGGTTCTTAGAGAGATTCAGCAGAGAGATAACCGAGCGGTTGCCTCTCTGATCAGAAAGACTTTGGCGGAATTTTCCTTAGATAAAGAAGGAACAGCCTATTATGACCCGCAATTAGAGGACCTGTCAGCATATTACGCTAAAGAGAACAGGAGTGCTTATTTTGTTGTTGATGAAAATGGGAGTATTGCAGCCTCCGGAGGCTTTGCTCCGATTTCTTTAACAATTGCTGAACTGCAGAAACTCTATGTTCGCAAAGACTGCCGTGGGAAAGGGTATGCTTCCTTACTCATGAACAAGATTCTGGCTGCAGCCAAAGCAAGAGGATTTCAGCAGCTTTATCTTGAAACCACAACTCTGTTATCACAAGCTGTCAACATTTATAACCATTACGGTTTTAGACAGCTGGACAGCCCTCTGCTGCATGAAAACGGACATTCAGCTATGGACATTTGGATGATAAAAGATTTATAAACAGTTAAGTTAACATTGCATTACAAGAGAAAGCAGAAGGCTTTTTTAGTGCCGAAACACAGCTGATTGGCCTTGTTTTAGAAGAGGTGCGCCTGTGAAAACAAAGATTTCGGACTTACCGTCATTTTCATACGGATTTTTATACGGCCTTTGTATCTTGGTGGAACTGAACACGGCCTAAAATCCTAGTGAAAAAGATGGCTGTCAGCGTGATGCCAGCATCACTTGCCATCCCCTATTTTCATACGGATTTTTAAACGGCCTTTGTATCTTGGTGAATTGAACACGGCCTAAGAGCTGTGCAAAAAAGATAGCCCTCCCTTGAGTCTTTAGTGACTCAGCGGTCAGGCTCCTATTTTTGCTTTGCTCTTTTAACGGCCTTTGTATCTTGGTGAGAGAAGTGAGGAGTAGATGAATTATATTTGGTCTTATTTGAAACATTATCCGAAATGGTTGATTTCGGATATTACTGGAGCTTTTTTGTTTGTTGTGGTCAACCTGGGACTGCCGACAGCTTTGGCTCAGATGATTAATCAAGGGATTACTGTTGGCAATCGCTCTGCTATTTATTTTTGGGCAGGGGTTATGTTTATTATTGTGCTCTTAGGGGTCATCGGACGGATTACGGTCGCTTACTCGGCAGGGCGTCTGACGACAACAATGATTCGAGATATGCGCAATGATATGTATGACAAGCTGCAGAAGTACTCGCATCATGAGTATGAAAAAATCGGTGTTTCTTCTTTAGTTACCCGTATGACCAGTGATGCCTTTGTTTTGATGCAGTTTGCGGAAATGTCCTTGCGTATGGGCATAATGACACCTTTGATGATGATTTCAAGTGTTGTTATGATTTTAATCACCAGCCCTTCTCTGGCTTGGATTGTCGCGGTAGCAGTTCCGTTTTTGATTTGGGTCGTTGTCTATGTTGCCGTCAAGACACGGCCGCTTTCTGAAAGACAGCAAAAAACATTAGATAAGATCAATCAATACGTTCGAGAAAATCTGACCGGCCTGCGTGTTATTCGGGCTTTTGCGCGTGAGGACTTTCAAGAGAAGCGCTTTGCTTCGAAAAATGAGCAGTATGAAACTATTTCCAGCCGGCTATTCAAATTGACTGGTTTAACAGAGCCTTTATTTGTTCAGATAATTATTGCCATGATTGTTGTTATTGTCTGGTTTGCCCTTGCCCCTCTAGCTCAGGGTGATTTGAAAATCGGTGATTTGGTTGCCTTTATTGAATACAGTTTCCACGCTCTCTTCTCCTTTTTGATGTTTGCCAATTTATTTACTATGTATCCGCGGATGTCAGTTTCAAGCAAGCGTATTCAGGAAGTAATGAATCTCCCTATCTCCATTGATCCCAATGAAAACGGCATTACAGAGACACAGACAAAGGGTTATCTGGAATTTCAGAATGTGACCTTCTCTTACCCCGGTGAGACGGAAAGCCCAGTATTGCACAATATCAGTTTTAAGGCTAAACCGGGAGAAACAGTAGCTTTTATCGGAAGCACAGGTTCCGGTAAATCATCTTTGGTTAATTTGATTCCGCGTTTCTATGATGTAACTCTGGGGAAAATCTTAGTGGATGGTGCCGATGTCCGTGATTATAACCTGAAAGCTTTGCGGAAAAAAATCGGCTTTATTCCGCAAAGAGCACTTTTATTTACCGGAACAATTGAAGAAAATCTGAAATATGGCAAGGAGAGCGCTACATTAGAAGAGCTGGATAATGCGGCAGACATTGCTCAGGCCAAAGAATTTATCGAAAGCCGTGAAGAAAGATTTGCAGCTCATCTGGCAGAGGCCGGAAGCAATCTGTCCGGCGGACAGAAACAGCGTCTATCCATTGCCCGGGCAGTTGTTAAAGAGCCGGAAATTTATATTTTTGATGACTCTTTTTCAGCCTTGGATTACAAAACGGATGCACAGCTGCGGGCTCGTTTAAAAGAGGTCACCGGCCAAAGTACGGTTCTTATTGTCGCGCAGCGTGTCGGAACGATTATGGATGCCAATCAGATTATTGTACTTGATGAAGGTGAGATTGTCGGCCGCGGGACACATGAGGAACTGATGCAGAGCAACGAAATATATCGTGAAATTGCCAGTTCACAGCTCAGCAGCAATATATAAGAGGGGGAAGTCATGCATAAAGAAAGTGTTTTCTTACGTCTGTGGACGTATTTAAGAAACTACAAAGGCTCGCTTTTTCTTGCGATTTTCTTAAAAGTTTTGAGCAGTGTTATGAACGTTCTGGAGCCAGTCATTTTAGGTCTTATTATTACAGAATTAACTGCCAATCTTTTGGATATGGCCAAAGGAGTCAGCGGTGCTCAGATTAACACTGCTTATATCTTTGGAGTATTGGTTATTTATTTTATCCGCGGTCTTTTTTACGAAGTCGGAACCTATGGCTCTAACTTTTTTATGACAAATGCGGTACAGCGGTCTGTCCGTGATTTGCGGGATGATTTGAGTGAAAAAATCAATAAGATTCCGGTATCTTACTTTGATAAGCATCAATTCGGCGATATGCTGGGGCGTTTTACCAGCGATGTGGAAGTGGTTTCCAACGCATTGCAGCAAAGCTTTTTGCAGATTGTGAATGCATTTTTGACCATCGTTTTGGTTATTGTCATGGTTTTGTATCTGAATTTCAGTTTAGCACTGGTTGTTATTGCCTGTGTTCCGCTGACTTATTTCAGTGCCCGCTTTATTTTGCAGAAATCGCAGCCTTATTTCAAAAGACAGGCTGATGCTCTGGGTGATATGAATGGCTTTGTTCAGGAAAATCTGACCGGCTTTAATGTGATTAAACTGTACGGCCGTGAAGAGGTTTCTGCTGAAGAATTCCGTGAAATTACTGAAAATCTCCGTGATGTCGGCTTTAAAGCCAGTTTTATTTCGGGTGTCATGATGCCCGTTCTGCATGCTATTTCCGATATGGCTTATTTAATTATTGCTTTTATCGGCGCTCTTCAAGTCCTGTCCGGAACACTAACAATTGGGAACATGCAGGCTTTTGTGCAGTATACTTGGCAAATCAGTCAGCCAGTTCAAACAATTACCCAGCTGGCAAGTATCCTTCAAAGTGCTAAATCATCGCTGGAGAGGATTTTTGAAGTCTTAGATGAAACAAACGAGGTCAATGAGGTGACTGAAACGCTCAGTCATGACCTGACAGGCCAGGTCAGTTTTCGTGATGTTTCTTTTCAGTATACTGTTGATAGGCCCTTAATTCGTCATTTTAACCTCGATGTCCAGCCGGGAGAAATGGTTGCTATTGTCGGTCCGACAGGTGCTGGAAAGACGACCCTGATTAATTTGCTAATGCGTTTTTACGATGTCACAGAAGGAGCTATCACTATAGATGGACACGATATTCGCCATCTTTCCCGTCAGGAATACCGCAGACAGTTTGGTATGGTTCTTCAGGATGCTTGGCTTTATGAAGGGACGGTTAAAGAAAATCTTCGTTTTGGCCAGCTGCAGGCAACAGATGACGAAATTGTAGCGGCTGCAAAAGCTGCCAATGTTGATCACTTTATCCGGACACTGCCCGGCGGCTATAACATGGAAATGAATCAGGAGTCCAGCAATGTGTCTCTTGGGCAAAAACAGCTTTTAACAATTGCTCGTGCCCTTTTGGCTGATCCTAAAATTTTGATTCTGGATGAAGCCACCTCTTCAGTGGATACGCGTCTGGAACTGCTGATTCAAAAAGCGATGAGCAAACTAATGGAAGGGCGAACAAGCTTTGTTATCGCCCATCGGTTATCCACTATACAAGAAGCGGATAAAATTCTTGTCCTTAATGACGGTCAAATTATCGAGCAGGGCAACCATGAAAGTCTCCTTGCTGCTAAAGGTTTTTACTATGATCTTTATATGAGCCAATTTGCTAAGACACAAGTCTAAAAGGTGGCAAAAGCAGGTTCACTGTCTGAAATTTCGACGGTGAGTCTGCTTTTTAACTTGTTTTTGCTGTGTTATAATAGAAGTGGCGTACGGTCTCAAAGTCAGGGAATACGGATTTTTTCACGGGCTTTGTATCTTGGTGGAACTGAACACGGCCTAAACGCTGCGTAAAAAAGATGTCCTGACTTAGAATCTGGCGATTCGTCAGTCAGTCTCCTATTTTTACTTTGCGTTTTTCACGGGCTTTGTATCTTGTTATTGGGAGGTGGGATGTGACTATTGTTGCTTTGATATTTGAAAAATTACTTGTCTTATTTTTACTGATGGGAGCAGGTCTTTTTATGGCTTATCAGCAGATTTTTACCAAAGAAATAACGTTAGAGCTGTCTAAACTATTAACCAGATTTGTTGCACCCAGCCTCTTTATTTCTTCTTTTATCAGTCAGACTTTTTCTTGGGAGAAATTGCTGCTGCTTCTTGCTGTGATGGCGTCTGCCTTTCTGATTATTGTGTCACGGATTTTTCTACTGTCTTTTCTGCTGCCCAAGAACAGAAATACAGACAAGTATGCTGTTCTTTTCGCAAATGTCGGTTTTATGGGAACTCCATTGGCCTTAGCTGTGGGCGGTAAAGAAGCGGTCTTCTTTATTTCAGGATTTGTGGTAGCCAATCAGATTATGCAGTGGACTTACGGTATTTATTTGATTTCGCAAAAACAATCAGTGGTTAACCTGCGGGCTGTTTTTATCAATCCGGCTACGATTGCAACCGCAGTCGGTTTGTTTTGTTTCCTTTTGCCCTTTAGACTGCCAGGTGTTTTGGTCGATGCCATTGATACCTTTGCTCTGTTGAATACTCCGCTGTCAACTTTGGTCTTGGGTTCTTATTTTTATAAGACAACTTTTAAAGAGATTTTTCTTTACCGTCCGGCATACTATACTGCATTTTTACGTCTTTTTCTGACATCGTTTATCAGTATTTTGCTTATTTGGCTCTTACCGCTTCATTCTTCCGCTGTCAAACTGGCTTTGACAATAGCTGCCATATCTCCGGCAGCAATGAACACAGCCCTGCTCAGTCAAGTTTATGGCGGTGATTATGAATATGGGTCACGCCTAGTCCTTTTAACAACTGTCTTATCCCTTGTCTCTATCCCGCTTATGGTAGGTATTGCCAGTTTCTTCTACCTTTAGTGCTCTGCTCTGAAACTATAAGTATCAAAAAGCTCTGTTTTCATATAGAAACCAGAGCTTTTTAAATGTTGAATGTAAGTTTTCAAGACCGACATCAGTGGATGAAAAAATTAATGGATCTGAATAAAAGTGTAGATAGCTTGAATCCCGATTGCCATAAACAGAACCGCAATAAACCTGCCAATCAGTGCGGCTGTCAAAATAAAAATAGGCTGCCCTAAAAGAATGAGCCCGAGAGCAATCGTGAAGATAGCAGAGAACAGCAGCTGATTGCTGTCTAGTGCTCCGGCTCTGCGTAGCTGAATGCCGGCTGCCAACCGAAAAATACCGCTTAAAAGCACCCAATAAGCTAAAATAGTGATGACAGCACCAGACAGTGAGAATGCCGAACTGCCTAATAGAATCAAGCCAAAAACAATTGATAGAATACTCTGCAGCAATTTCCAAAAAGAGCGGCTGTCTTTACTGCCAGATAAATAAGACAGCAGATTTGTTACGCCAGAAGCAAAGACAATTAATGCTAAAAACCATCCAAGACTAGCCACTGTAACTAACGGATTAGCAAAAAGATAAAAACCAAACAAAATTGCTAAAATACCAGCAATCAGAGGAAACCACTTCATCACACACTCCTCAACATAAGATACAAAGGCCGTTTAAAAATCCGTATGAAAATAGGGGATGGCAAGTGATGCAGGCATCACGCTGACAGCCATCTTTTTCACTAGGATTTTAGGCCGTGTTCAATTCATAAGATACAAAGGCCGTTTAAAGAGCAAAGCAAAAATAGGAGCCTGACCGATGAGTCACTAAAGACTCAAGGGAGGGCTATACTCACAGAGCAGCCACATTCGTACGTCAGCTTGCGCCTCCTACGACTGCGTCTCTTTTTTGCACAGCTCTTAGGGCGTGTTCAATTCAATAAGATACAAAGCCCGTAAAAAAAATCCGTATGAAAATGACGGTAAGTCCGAAATCTCTGATTTCGCAGACGCCCCCCTGCCAGAACGACTAGAAGGGTGCGGCAGGCTGTAAAGACTGCAAAGCCTTCAGACGTTTACGGCTGACGGTAAGTCCGAAATCTCTGATTTCGCAGACGCCCCCCTGCCAGAACGGCTAGGGAGTGGGACAGAACCCCAGACCACAAGTTCGTTGTCCCACCCCCGCAAAGCCTAGTAGGCCATTTAAAGCTTTGAAAAAGCGATAAAGTGCCACTAGACGACTAGCGTCTTGCACATAACACCATAACAAATATTAGGGCCTATTTTTAAAATCGTCTCTCAGACCTCTACGGCTGTATTATCTACCCTATTATAGCTGTAAAGCTGCTAAAAGTCAAAAATGTTAGCTTTGAGAGGTAGTGTAAAGCCGCTAATCAAGGCTTTTGCTTTATGAAAAGAAGAAAACACAAAAGTTTATGTCATGTTTTCTAACATGAAAAACAATTTTTTTCGAAAAAATTGAGGAAAAAGCTTGACAAAAATATTCAGAAAATTTATACTACTTTACGTAATATAAAATCTCAAATTTCGGAGGAAGTATCTATGACAACAGGAAAAGAATATGTTACAGCTGTTTTTGAGAAAGTTAAGGCTCAGAATAGTCATGAAGCAGAGTTTCTTCAAGCGGTAGAAGAAGTTTTTGATTCGTTAATACCAGTTTTCGATAAATATCCTGAATATATTGAAGAAAATATCCTTGAGCGCCTGGTAGAACCGGAACGTGTCCTTTCTTTCCGAGTGCCTTGGGTTGACGACCGAGGACAGGTTCAGGTGAACCGTGGTTATCGTGTTCAGTTTTCATCAGCTATCGGTCCTTATAAGGGCGGGCTGCGTTTCCATCCTTCTGTGAATCAATCCATTATTAAGTTCCTTGGCTTTGAGCAGATTTTCAAAAATTCTTTGACTGGACTTCCGATTGGCGGCGGTAAAGGGGGGTCAAATTTTGATCCCAAAGGGAAATCAGATAATGAAGTTATGCGTTTCACCCAAAGTTTTATGACCGAACTGCAGAAATATATCGGTCCGGATATTGACGTTCCAGCTGGTGATATCGGTGTCGGCGGCCGTGAGATTGGCTATTTGTTCGGACAGTATAAACGTTTGAACGGTTACAAAAACGGTGTGCTGACAGGAAAAGGTCTAACGTATGGCGGTTCTCTGGCTCGTACAGAAGCTACCGGTTACGGTGCAGTTTACTTTGCCGAACAAATGCTTAAAGCCCGCGGCGAAGGCTTTGCTGGTAAAACAGCAATTGTTTCAGGCTCAGGGAATGTTGCGATTTATGCGACAGAAAAGCTGCATGCATTGGGTGCAAAAGTTGTTGCTGTTTCAGATTCATCAGGATATGTGTATGATAAAGAAGGAATCAATCTGGAAACCTTAAAACAGCTGAAAGAAGTTGAGCGTGCCCGTATTGTTAAATACACTGAGCACCATCCGAATGCAGTCTTTACCCCTGCCGGCGGCGATTCTATTTGGACTATTAAAGCGGATTTGGCCTTTCCGTGTGCAACACAAAATGAGTTAAATGCGGCAGACGCCAAAGCTTTGGTTGCAAATGGTGTTATTGCAGTTACAGAAGGGGCAAATATGCCATCAACTTTGGAAGCTATTGAAATTTTCCATGAAGCAGGTGTATCCTTCGGCCCAGCTAAGGCAGCAAATGCCGGCGGTGTTGCAGTGTCAGCCTTGGAAATGGCTCAAAACAGTCAGCGGACACCTTGGACTTTTGAAGAAGTAGACGGCAAACTTTACCAAATTATGAAGGATATCTATACAAATTCAGCAGCAGCAGCAAAAGAATTTGGTGAAGAAGGCAATCTTGTTCTGGGAGCCAATATCGCAGGCTTCCTTAAAGTAGCACAAGCGATGTCAGCACAAGGTGTTGTCTAAGTCGCTCAAATATTCAGATACATTTCTGCCCCGCACCATAAGGGAATGCACTAGTAATTTCCCTTATGCTGCAGGGCTTTTGCTTTGTTATGATTAAAGAGTTTTTTTCTTGACATTTCTTTTCTTGAAAACTATAATAGTTCTCATGGAAACAAATAGAAAGGGAGTAAGGATGGTTGAAGCGATAGCTGATTTGAAAAATCTGGTAAACCAAATTGAGCAGCTTGCCGATGAATTAGCTAAAAAAAATGGCATCGAACATTTGGCCGGCCCTCAAGGGCACGTTCTGCTTTTTCTGGGGAAACATCAGAATGATGAAATTTTTATAAAGGATATTGAAAAGTTTTTAAAAATTTCAAAATCGGTCTGCAGTAATCTAATTAAACGGATGGAAAAAAATGGGTTTATAACAGCCTCTTTATCACAGACTGATAAAAGACGGAAGCGTATTGCACTGACGGATGCCGGCCGTCTTAAGCTGGAGCCGCTGGAGCAATTTCATCAGGATATGAGAGATTATTTGTTTAAAGATATTGCCTTTGAGGATTTTCAGACAGTAAAAAAAGTCAGCCTGCAGCTGCAGACCAACATTGAGCGCTACAAAGGAAAAGCTGTGTAGACTGAAGTTCTGCCTTACTGTTTACCCAGCTGTAAACGTCTGAGAGACGATTTTAAAAATAGGTCCTAATGTTTGTTATAGTCTTATGTGCAAGACGCTAGTCGCCTAGTGGCACTTTATCGCTTTTTCAAAGCTTTAAATGGCCTACTAGGCTTTGCGGGGGTGGGATAACGAACTTTGTGGTCTGGGGTTCTGTCCCACTCCCTAGCCGTTCTGGCAGGGGGGCGTCTGCGAAATCAGAGATTTCGGACTTACCGTCAGCCGTAAACGTCTGAAGGCTTTGCAGTCTTTACAGCCTGCCGCACCCTTCTAGTCGTTCTGGCAGGGGGGCGTCTGCGAAATCAGAGATTTCGGACTTACCGTCATTTTCATACGGATTTTTTCACAGGCTTTGTATCTTATTGAATTGAACACGCCCTAAGAGCTGTGCAAAAAAGAGACGCAGTCGTAGGAGGCGCAAGCTGACGTACGAATGTGGCCGCTCTGTGAGTATAGCCCTCCCTTGAGTCTTTAGGGACTCATCGGTCAGGCTCCTATTTTTGCTTTGCTCTTTAAACGGGCTTTGTATCTTATGAATTGAACACGCCCTAAGAGCTGTGCAAAAAAGATAGCCCTCCCTTGAGTCTTTAGTGACTCAGCGGTCAGGCTCCTATTTTTGCTTTGCTCTTTAAACGGGCTTTGTATCTTATGAATTGAACACGGCCTAAAATCCTAGTGAAAAAGATGGCTGTCAGCGTGATGCTAGCATCACTTGCCATCCCCTATTTTCATACGGATTTTTAAACGGCCTTTGTATCTTATGTTGAGGAGTGTGTGATGTTAACGATTTTCAAGCGTTTAAATACTAAAGAGTGGGGAATGGTTCTCCTCAGTACAGTATTTATTTGTTTAGCTGTCTGGATGGATTTAAAAACACCATCTTATATGTCAGAAATTACGACTCTGCTGCAGACAGAAGGGACAACCGTTTCTGATATTATGGATCCGGGATCTAAGATGCTTCTTTTGTCCTTTTCCAGCTTTCTAAGTGCAGTAGTGGTCGGTTTTCTGGCAGCGCGGACAGCAGCCAGTTTTACAACCCGTCTGCGGGCTGAGATTTTTAATCAGGTTATGGATTATTCAGATGCTGAAATTAAGAAATTTTCCATCCCCAGTCTGTTAACTCGGACAACCAATGACCTTACCCAGCTGCAGATACTTATTACGATGGGAATGCAGGTTGTTACTCGGGGCCCGATTATGGCTGTATGGGCTCTGACTAAAATTTGGGGGAAGAGCTCGGAGTGGACTTGGTCTGTCGCCGGAGCTGTCGGTATAGTTCTGATTTTACTGTCAGTGATGCTTTTTGTGGCTTTTCCTCGAATGAGCCGAATTCAGTCTTTAACCGATGCTTTAAACAGCACGACCAGAGAGATTCTTTCGGGGATACGGGTGGTGCGTGCCTACAATGCCGAAAGTTACCAAGATGCTAAATTTACAAAAGAAAACAACAGGCTGACCAAGCTCAATCTGTTTGTTCATCGGCTGATGGCGCTTATGAATCCTGTGATGACACTGGTTTCAAGCGGTTTGACCTTGGTTATCTACTGGATTGGTGCTTATTTGATTAATGACATCAAGGTGTCAGCAACTGATATGAGTCAGGCAACAGCTGCTGTGAGAGATCGTGTCGCTGTTTTTAGTGACATGGTGGTCTTCTCGTCCTACGCCATGCAGGTGGTTATGGGCTTTATGATGATGGTAGCTATCTTTATTATTTTGCCGCGGGCTCTTGTTTCTGCGGGCCGTATCAATGAAGTTCTGGCTTTGGATTCAAGTGTTTCCTTTAAGGAAAAAACCAGTCAGTCAAGCGATCAGACCGGTTCTGTTGTCTTTAATGATGTCTCTTTTCGCTATGCTGAAGAATCCGAGGCTGTTATTGAGCATGTCAGCTTCGAGGCAGAGGCAGGCCAGACAGTTGCTTTTATAGGCTCAACAGGATCCGGCAAATCAACTTTAGTCAACCTGCTTCCGCGCTTTTATGATGTTACTGCCGGCAGTATTTTAGTTGATGGGATTGATGTTCGTGACTACAGTCATGATGATTTAAATGCTAAAGTTGGCTACATTCCGCAGAGAGCCGTACTTTTTAGCGGAACAATACGCTCTAACATGGAATTAGGGCGCAGCAGTCAGTCTCCGCTCGATGATACCAGGATTTGGGAAGCGCTGGAATTAGCTCAGGCTAAAGATTTTGTTGCCAGTAAAGAAAAAGGACTGGATACAGAAGTGGCTCAAGGGGGAACTAATTTTTCAGGCGGTCAGAAACAGCGTTTGGCGATTGCCCGTGCTTTAGCACGCAAACCGGAAATCTTAATTTTTGATGATTCTTTCTCGGCATTGGATTATAAGACTGACCGTATTCTGCGGGAAAATCTGGCTAAGCAAACCACACAGATGACTAAACTGATTGTTGCTCAGCGGATTTCGACAATTATGGACGCTGACCAAATCTTGGTGCTGGATGAAGGCAAGGTTGTCGGTCAGGGTACTCATAAGGAGTTGCTGGCTGACAATAAAGTCTATCAGGAGATTGCCTATTCACAACTGTCTAAGGAGGAATTAGAAAATGGTAAGTAAGAAAAAACCCTCTTTATTAAGCCAGATGGCCCCCTATACCAAAAGCTACCGTCTAGCTTTTCTGCTGGCCATTGCCTTTACAGTTGTTTCGAGCGGAATTACTGTTATTGGCCCCGACAGACTCAAAGAGATTACTGATACAATTACTGCAGGCTTGGCCGGCCAGCTCGATTTGACTAAAATTGCAGGGATCTCTATGACTTTGGCCCTTATGTACGGGGGCGGTGCTGTGATTTCTTATTCGGCAAGCTTTATTGTAACCACTATTATTCAGAAATTTTCTCAGAAGATGCGCAATGCGATTGCTGATAAGATTAATGTTCTGCCCTTACGTTATTTCGACAGCCATCCTCAGGGAGATACGCTGTCGCGAGTAACCAACGATGTCGACTTGATGACTCAGTCTCTTAACCAAAGTCTAGTTTCGCTTGTGTCTGCTGTGGTGCTTTTATGCGGATCAATTTTTATGATGATAAGAACAAATGGCACTATGGCTGCGACAGCAATCGGATCAGTCCTAATCGGCTTTGTTCTTGTTGTCTTTATTATGGGCAAAACCCAGCCCTTCTTTACCCGTCAGCAAAACAACCTGGCTAAAGTCAACGGCTATGTTGAGGAGATCTATACTGGCCACAATGTGGTTACGAGTTACAGTGCTGTGGAACAGGCAAAAAATGCTTTTAATGAGCTGAATCAGGATTTGTATACCAGTATGTGGAAATCACAGTTCTTTTCAGGAATTATGATGCCCATGATGCAGTTTATCGGGAATTTTGGCTATGTTATGGTTTGTATTGTTGGTGCAACCCTGGCCATTAACGGTGATATTACGATGGGAACAATCGTCGCTTTTATGACCTATGTCCGTATCTTTTCACAACCCTTATCTCAAATTGCTCAGGCAATTACTCAGCTGCAGTCAGCCAGAGCCGCTATGGGCCGTGTCTTTGAATTTCTTGCAGAAGATGAAATGAGTGATGAAAGCTCTAAAGATAAGCAGCTTACACACATTAAAGGGGATGTTGCCTTTAAGGATGTTTTCTTTGGTTATTCTAAAGATAAGGTCATTATTCATGATTTTTCTGCAGTGGCTAAAGCAGGGCAGAAGGTGGCAATTGTCGGTCCGACCGGAGCCGGTAAAACAACAATTGTTAATTTGCTGATGAAATTTTATGAAATTGATAAAGGCAGTATCACAATTGACGGTGTCACTATTAATCAGATGAAGCGTGAAGAGGTCCATGATGCCTTTGCTATGGTTTTGCAGGACACTTGGCTCTTTGAAGGAACCATTAAGGAAAATCTGATTTACAATCAGGAAAATATCACAGATGAGCAAGTCATTGCAGCTGCTAAAGCTGTCGGTGTTCATCACTTTATTATGACTTTACCGCAGGGCTATGATACCTTGCTTGATGATTCGGTCAGTCTTTCAGTCGGGCAGAAGCAGCTTTTGACTATTGCCCGTGCCTTACTCAAAGATGCGCCTCTCCTTATTCTTGATGAAGCAACCTCATCGGTAGACACCAGAACAGAAGAACTGATTCAAAAAGCGATGGATAAGCTGATGGAAGGCCGGACTTCCTTTGTTATTGCACATCGCCTTTCAACTATCCGCAATGCGGACTTGATTTTAGTTATGAAAGACGGCAATATTATAGAACAAGGCAATCATGATCAGCTGATGTCGGCCGATGGTTTCTATGCCGACCTTTATAACTCACAGTTTCAAGCTTCTTAAGAATTAGCAATATCATTTGGGAACAGACTTATTTGTCTTATCTCCCCTTGTCAATAGTCTTAAGACCCCAGCCAAAGATGGTGGGGGGTCTTTTTTATAGTTACAAAGCGTCATATTTTTCTACATAATGCTAACGCTTTGCTAACACAAATGCAATCTTTAGCTGATAAAGTGAGGAGAAACGTTTTTGAGAGTTTTTAAAGTTTTTAAGTAAAATAATTTGACTATTTTAAAAAACTGATTTATACTGAAAAAAACATAAAGAAAGTGAGGTCAGCCCATGCCGGCTCACTCTAAGGCACAGCAGTATGCCCGTTTGCGAGATGAACAGTTTTCACTTTTTGAAAATTACGCCCGCAAGCACGGAATGAACAGCAAAAGTCTCTTGGTTTTTATGTGGATTTACCATAATCAGGACGGCTTAAGTCAGGAAACGATTGCCAGAAAAACTTTTTCCAGCAAACAGGTTGTTCAGGCTATTATTAAAAACTATATCAAAAAAGGCTGGCTTTTTTTGGAGCCCAGCAAAGCAGACAGGCGCAGGAAATTGGTCAGGCTGACAGAAAAGGGTTTAAAGGCTGCAGCGCAGCTCCTGGATCCTTTGGCTGACTACGAAGAAAGGGCCATGACCGGCTTATCTGATCAGGAGCAGGCTGTTTTATTGAAAGCAACTCGGATTTTTTCCAAACATTTAAAAGATTTGCTTGAAGCGCATCGGGTGGTTAAAGATGATTAAAGAGATTCAGGATTATTTTAGTCAAAATAGCAGCACATACCTCACTTATGTATGGGAACATTTGAGCTTAAGCCTATTTTCCCTGCTGCTGGTCGTTCTGATAGCAGTTCCGCTTGGTTACTTAGGCTATCGCAATGCAGCGATGAAACAGTTTGCGACTGCTTTAACACAGGGACTGCGCGTGATTCCCAGCTTAGGAGTTCTGTTTATTTTGATTCCTTTTATTGGTGTCGGAAGGCTCCCTGCTTTAATTGCTTTGGTTATTTTAGGCATTCCTCCTGTTTTGCTTAATACGATTGTCGGTTTTTCAGAAGTCCCCGCTATCCTCTTGGAGACTGGGACAGGTCTTGGGATGACAGAGCGTCAGCTCTTGAGAAAGGTGAGCTTCCCTTTAGCGCTTCCTCATATTTTAAACGGCATTAAACTGGCTTTGGTCGAGATTATTGCCAGCGCTACCTTAGCAACCTATATCGGAGCAGGAGGTCTTGGGACACTCATCTTCACCGGCCTTGGTCTGTACCGTTTTGATCTTTTGATTATTGGCGGCGGATCAGTAGCCTTGCTGTCTTTTATCAGTATGCTTGTTTTTGATTTATCTATTAAAGGAGTAGAACATTATGAAAAATAGGAAACTTATTTTAGGGCTTGTATTAATAGGGATTGTCCTTGCTGGCGGGATTTTCTTCTTTGCAGCAGGCAGGAATCGGTCTGATTCAGAAGGGACGATACGTGTCGGTTCAAAAGATTTTACCGAAAACCTGCTTGTTTCGGAAATTTATGCTCTTGCTTTAGAAGATGCAGGCTATGATGTAGAAAGAGTGGCCAATATTTCCAGCTCTCTGATTCATGATTCTTTGGTTAATGATGAGATTGATTTATATCCTGAATACACCGGAACCGGTCTGCTTACCATTTTGGGCGAAGAGATGCAGACTGATCCGCAGAAAGTCTATGATACTGTAAAGAAAGAATATGCCGACCAGTTTAATCTAACTTGGCTGGATTATGCTCAGGCTAACGACAGCCAAGGTTTGGTTATCCGAACAGCAGTGGCTAAGGAGCTGGGGATTGCAACGATTTCTGACCTGCAAAAACATGCTTCAGAGCTGCGTTTTGCCTCTCAAGGTGAATTTGATCAGCGTGATGACGGGCTTCCGGGACTGGAAAAAACTTATGGAGACTTTAATTGGAAGTCATCAAATGTTTACGACAACAGCCTGAAATATTCTATTTTAGAAAGCGATGAAGCAGATGTTACTCCGGCTTACACAACTGAAGGCCAGTTAGTTAATACTGACCAGTTTACGCTTTTAGAAGATGATAAACAGTTCTGGCCGCCTTATAATTTGGCTCCTGTTGTCCGTGACAATATTCTTGAAGAAAATTCAGATATTGAAACTATATTAAATAAAATCTCTGCTTCTCTTGATACAGAAACAGTGACTGAGCTGAATGCTCAGGTTGATGTTGAAGGCAAAGAATACACAGATGTTGCAAAAGAATACTATGACAGTCTCAAGTAAAAAGGAACATTATGACAGAAAAAACGATTATTGAATTTAAAGAGGTCAGTAAGATTTATAATGGGAAACCGGCTGTTGACAGCATCAATTTAAAAATTCAAGAAGGGGAATTCATTACCATTTTGGGGACTTCTGGCTCTGGGAAAACAACCACTCTAAAAATGATTAATCGTCTGCTTGAGCCCAGCAGCGGTCAGATTTTCTTTGAAGGTAAGGAGCTGTCCTCTTTGGACGCTGTTGCTCTGCGCCGTTCTATCGGCTATGTGGTGCAGCAGATTGGACTGTTTCCCCATATGACAGTGTTTGATAATATCGCCACCGTCCCAAAGCTGTTAGGTTGGAGTAAGGAGCAAATCACTCAAACCGTGCAGTCGCACTTAGATTTGGTGCAGCTGCCGTCTGATGAATACAGCAAGCGATATCCCAGTGAATTATCCGGTGGTCAGCAGCAACGAATCGGTGTAGCAAGAGCTTTAGCAGCTGATCCTGATCTGATGCTTTTTGATGAACCTTTTGGTGCGATAGATGCTATTACTCGAAGTGATCTACAGGATGAACTGCTGCGAATCCATAAAAAACTGCAGGATAAAACCTTTATTTTTATCACCCATGATATTTACGAAGCTTTCAAGCTGGGGACACGTGTTGTCATAATGGATGAGGGGAAGATCTGTCAGTTTGACAAGCCGGAGAAGATCATCCAAAAACCGCAGACGGATTTTGTAGAGAAATTAATTGCGACTGCCAAAGTGCAAGGAAAAATGTGGGAGGAGAGCCATGATTGATTATTTTCAGACTTCCTCGGAAGTTTTGATGTCAAGGCTGCTGGAACACATTGAGATAACAGCTTCTGCCTTATTTTTCGCCCTCCTTCTGGCCGCTTCCGTAACTGTCTTGCTTCGCTTTTACCCTCAGCTTCAAAACTTTTCTGTTTATGTTCTTTCCCTGCTTTATGCCATTCCCAGTTTTGCACTGTTTGCTCTCTTAATTCCCTGGACTGGTTTGGGCAGAACGACAGCCATAGTTGTTTTGGTGATTTATGCTCAGTATACCTTGGTAAGAACCTTTTTGGCGGGTTTACTTTCCGTGGATGACAGTATTATTGAAGCAGCACTGGGGATGGGGATGACCGACTGGCAGGTTTTTTACAAGATTCAGCTTCCCTTGGCCAAAGCGTCTGTTTTTGCCGGAATTCGACTGGCTGCAACATCGATTATCGCTATGGCCACGATTGCTGCCACTATCAATGCTGGCGGCTTAGGCACTATTTTGTTTGATGGCTTGCGCACCAGAAGTTTTCCTAAGTTGCTTTGGGGGATACTGCTGACCGTGGCCTTCAGCTTATTGACCAACCTTGTTTTATATTTAATTGAAGAACTTTTGCAAAAAAATACAGTCAGTCAGCCGGCGCCTAAATAAAGGCGGCCGGCTTTTAGGTTTCTTAAAGAATTTTTGGTATGATAATGGTATAATAGTCGGTGACCAACTATAAAGGAATGCTTATGAAAAGTTCAGTTTACGGCAAATATGAAGCTTATCTGCCTCTTATATTAGAGGAATTCAGTCAGCAGCTTGAGGATAAAAATAAAGAGCTACAGCAAAAATCTGGGCACAAACTTTTTGAACATTTTACCGCTCGGATCAAATCGGCGGCAAGTATGGAGGAAAAGTGTGCCCGGAAACACCTTCCGGTAACGGCAGAAGGCGCCTTAAAGATTATTCACGACAGTATCGGTTTACGCTTTGTCTGCGGGTTTGTAGATGATATCTATAAATTGGCGGAGCTTATCCGCGGTTTGGACGGCTGCCATATTATCCTTGAAAAAGACTATATTCAGAATGCAAAACCTAACGGTTACCGTTCTTATCATATCATCGCTGAAGTAGAAACGCCTTATGAAGATTGCTTGGGCAATAAACCAGGCTCCTATTTTATTGAAATTCAGCTTCGGACTTTAGCGATGGATTCTTGGGCCAGCTTAGAACATCAGATGAAATATAAACGAGATATCAAAGATCCTAAGCGGATTGTTCGAGAGCTTAAGCGATGTGCTGATGAGCTGGCATCTTGCGATTTAACCATGCAGACCATTCGCGACCTTATTCAAGAAAGTCAGACTTAGCTGCCTCCGGGAAGCTGCTGATGACAGATAGAAAAAGTGATTTACAGCTAAGACTAAAAAGGGGTTGTCCTATTATCCCAGATAAATGATGAAGACTTTGTGTGCGGCTGGAGGTTTTGCTGCTGATTGCTAAACCGTTTTATTTTAAATTTTTTGATGGATAAATGATTGGTTTGTAGTACTGTTTCAGATGCTGCATTAGTGAGAGGGGCCGATATGAAAATTTTAGTTGCAGAAGATGAAGTTCAAATTGCCCGTGTTTTAACAGCTGCGCTTAAACGCGAAGGTTATACAGTTGACGCTGTTGCTAACGGACAAGAAGCCGTTGAGCAGGCCGCAAAAAATGTTTACGATGTTATGGTATTGGACATTATGATGCCTGTTAAAACTGGGATTGAAGCAGTTAAGGAAATCAGACAGTCGGGCAATCGTTCCTATATTATTATGCTGACCGCTATGGCTGAAATTGATGACCGGGTAAACGGATTGGATGCGGGAGCTGATGATTATCTGACTAAACCCTTTTCTTTAAAAGAACTGCTGGCGCGTGTGCGCTCGCTGGGACGCAGGGTAGATACAGATTTAGGGATTGTCAGTTTGGGCCGCACAGCTTTAAATGTTGAAGAACATGAATTAAGCAGTAAAAATACTATCCGGCTGGCTGGAAAAGAAGCAAAAATGCTGGCCTATTTTATGCTTAATGCCGGCAAGCGTCTATCCACTCAGCAGCTGTTCAGCCATGTTTGGCCCAAGGATGAGGTCAGTGGGGTTGACAGTGGCTATGTTTATATTTATATCTCTTATCTTCGGCAGAAACTGCAGGCTGTTGGCGCTGATCTTGCTATCATTGCACATAAAGGCGGTGTCTTTGAATTAGTAGAAATGTAGGTGGTTGAGGATGTTTCGCAAATTGCGTTTTCGCTTTATCGGAATTGCTTCACTGGTGGTTTTATTTGTTATCTTTTCGATTGTCACTGTTATTAACTCAGCCAGATATCTGCAAACTAAGGACCAAATAAATAAGGTGCTGCGGGTCTTATCTGAGAATGATGGCTCTTTTCCAAATGTTTCTCAAACGGCAGAAAAATTAGGTGAAAACATGGTGTCTCTTGACACAATCTCCCAGTACCGCTATTTCAGTGCTGTCATCAGCGATGATGACCTGCTTTCTATAGATACTGATAATATCTCTGATTTAAGTGATGCACAAGCTGAAACTTATGCCCTATCTATCAGCCAGTCAAATGACAATCAGGGCGACTTTGACTATCAGGGGCATATTTATTCTTATATGCTGACAAAGCAGAAGGACAAGCGCTATCTGTTAGTTGTGCTTGATTCAACCAATCAATTCGCAGATAACAGAATGCTTCTTCGGCTTTCTGTTTGGATGGGAACCGCCAGCTTTCTTTTCTTTGTTGTTGTTATCACGGTTTTTTCCGGCAAGGCCATCCGGCCTTTTGTAGCCAACTATGAAAAGCAGCGCCGTTTTATCACTAATGCCAGCCACGAATTAAAAACCCCCTTAGCTGTGATTGCAGCCAATAATGAGCTTGTTGAACTGATGAATGGTGAATCGGAATGGACTAAAAATACAGCAGAACAAGTTCAGCGGCTGACCGGTCTGCTTAATGGTCTGGTCAGTCTGGCGCGGCTGGAGGAGCAGGAGGAAGCCGTCCTTACAAATGTGGATTTCTCTGCCATAGCTCAAGCAGCTGCTAACGATTTTAAGGGCCCGATAATTAAAGATGGGAAACATTTTGAATGGGATATTCAGCCTGATGTTTTTGTTAAAGCAGAAGAAAAATCACTATTTGAACTAGTGACCCTTTTAATCGATAATGCCAACAAATATTGTGATGAGGGCGGAACCGTCTCAGTCAGACTGAAAAAAGGCAGCCGCTTAAGCAAGGGCCGCCTGGAAATTTCCAACACTTATGCTAAAGGCAAGAATACAGATTACAGTAAGTTTTTTGAACGATTCTACCGTGATGACGAATCCCACAGCAATCAAAATTCTGGCTATGGTATCGGCTTATCTATGGCGGAAAGTTTGGTCAAACAATTTCGTGGGACTATCTCTGTCAGTTACAAGACTGATACCATCACGTTTACGGTAACCTTATAAATAATAAAGCTGAAACAGAAGTATCCTAATTCAAAACGGATAAGCTGAAGGCTGTGACACTGGTAAAGAGCCGCTGCACTCGGTCTTTATCAGTGTTTTTTTATGGCTTTTTTTATAAGCGGCTGTTTTTTGCAATATTATTTACCTTATCTGTTCTAATTAGCTTACCGTGTTTGATCCTTTCCTACCAGACTTTTTTTGATTTCATTGATAAAAGCCAAACTGATTTCTGAAACTTTTTTATTTTTATTGACAATATAGCCTAAAGTATGAAGAGGGCTGTCTTTTAAGGGAATCAAAACAATCTGTTCTTTGATAAAGCTGTTAACGATGCCCAGTCCCGAAGCGTATGCATCGGATGCACACAGCAAATTCATAATTGTGCCTCGGTCACTGCAGTAGATAATATTTTGTTTTTGGGCTACTGCAAGGGCGTCTTCGTCAAAATTAAGACCTGCCTTGTCTTGGTGAAACCGGATCTGCGGGTAATCTTTCAGCTCCTCTTCGGAAATTACTGTGTGTTGGGCTAAGGGGTGATCTTTTCTCAGGAAAATGCGTGTAGGGAAATCTCCCAGAGGTGTAAATTCCAAATTTTGATGCAAAAAAGCATGCTCCAAAATATGTCTGTTGTCGTCATCAAGAAAAATAATTCCCAAATCAGCAGCGAAATCAGCGACACTTTCCAGAATCTTTTTGCTGCTTGTTTCAATAAGCTGAAATTCTTGATAGTTTTCAGCGAACTGTTCTGAAATACGGATCAGAGGGAGGGAGAGAAAATCATAATGGTGGGAAACAACTGTAAAACTCTTTTTATATTGGCTGTGATAACGCTCCTCAAGCAAGTTCAGTTCGCCGATAATCCGCTTAGCGTATTTAAGAAAATCCTGTCCGGCCTCTGTGAGGCGGGTTCCGGTATTTGACCGTACAAAAAGCTTGACCCCTAATTCGGTTTCCAAATCTTTAATTGAACTTGAAAGATTCGGCTGGGAGACAAAGAGTTCTTTAGCCGCTTGACTGAATGAACCGGTTCTGGCGATGGCTTCAACATAATGGCATTGTTGAAAATTCATAAAGATTTCACCTCCTCAATTTCTGACAAATAAAAGCGTAATGTCATTATAACAGAATAACACTGCAAAAATAAACGCCGGACCGATACAAAAAAACTATCCCTCTATAACTTTTGTTTATGGCAGACCATAAGAAATAAAGATTATACAAGAAGATGAAAAAGGTGATAAGATAATGGCAAGTTTAATTGGAAATGGGGAAAAAGACTATGAGCAGTAAAAAAGAGTGGGTCCTGAATGCTTTTGCAGGCCAAACCGTTGAGCAGGTACCAGTTGGTTTTTGGCATCATTTTACAACTGAAACAGAATGGACTCAAGGTCTGATTGATCCCGAAATCTATCAAAAAAATTTAGCAGGCCACCGTCAGTTTCTAGCAGATGTTCAGCCGGATTTTATTAAGTTAATGAGCGATGGTTTCTTTGATTATCCTAATGAAGCTTTTAAGGCAGAACTGAAAGATTTTAAAGACCTGAAAGAAATAAAACCGCTGCCTGCTAATCATCCTTGGTTCAGTCAGCAAGTTCAGCTGATAAAGGAGATTAAAGCGAGCTTTTCTGAGGATATTGTAACGCTCTATAATATTTTTGCACCGGCAACACATCTCAAATGGAAATTAGCAGATCAGGTCAGTCGGGGAGACAGTCTTTTTGCTGATTTTCTTGAAGAAGCTCCTGCTGTCCTCAAGCTGGTTCTTGATGTCATAGCTCAGGATTTGGCTAAATTAGTGACAAAGATTATTAAAGAGGCAGAAGTGGATGGTATATACCTCAGTGTTCAAAATATTCAGGACAAGCGGGTTAGTCCTAATGATTATGCAGAATTTGTGAAACCAAGTGAATATCAGGTTTTGAAAGCTGCCAATCAGGCTGGCGGAACTAATATTTTACATATTTGCGGCTATGAAGGAGCGACTAATAATTTAGAAATTTATCGGGATTACCCGGCACAAGTCTTCAATTGGGCGGTCACTTCTGAAAATATCAGTTTATCTGAAGGGCGTCAGCTCTTTGGCGGAAAAACAGTGCTTGGCGGTTTTAATAATACAAAAGAAGGTTTACTTTATAATGGCAGCAAAGAGGAGATTCAGGCTGCTGTAAAAGAGCTTTTAAATCAAGCAGGCCGTCAGGGGACTCTTATTGGTGCTGATTGTACAGTTCCCAGCGATATTGACCCCCAGCGTATTTGGTGGGTCAAGGAAGCTGCAAAAGCAGAACTGAACTAAACACGGCCTAAACGCTGCGGGAAAAAGATGGCCTGATCTAGAATCTGACGATTCGTCGGTCAGTCCTCTATTTTCCTTTTGCGTTTTAAACGGCCTTTGTATCTTGTATAATTGAACACGGGCTAAGCTCTTTGCAAAAAAGATAGCCCTCCCTTGAGTCTTTAGTGACTCAGCGGTCAGGCTCCTATTTTTACTGTGAGCTTGAACGCCCTTTGTATCTTGGTGTAATTGAACACGGGCTAAACGCTGCGGGAAAAAGATGTCTTGACTTAGAATCTGGCGATTCGTCAGTCAATCCTCTATTTTCCTTTTGCGTTTTAAACGCCCTTTGTATCTTGTTGTAATTGAACACGGGCTAAGCTCTTTGCAAAAAAGATAGCCCTCCCTTGAGTCTTTAGTGACTCAGCGGTCAGGGCTCCTATTTTTGCTGTGAGCTTGAACGCCCTTTGTATCTTGTGTAGAGGAGTAGCGGATGAATAAGAAAAGATGGTTTATTTTTGGTGGTGTAGTGGTAGTTATACTGTTGATAACGATTGTCGGCCGTCAGTTAGCCGGCCAGTCAGGAGGAAGTCAGGGGACTGATGGTGAAGTGATAACACTTCAGGTTGCTCATACACAGAGCTATGCGCCCTATGATTTTGTTAATGATGATGGCGAGAGTGATGGCTTCGAAGTTGCTGTTCTTAAAGCTGTTGATGAAAAGCTGGATAAATATCAGTTTGACTACACACCTACAAGTGATGAAGACCTGTTAATCGGTCTTGAATCCGGTAAATATGATATTGGAACCAAGGGTGCTTGGTATACTGAGGAGAGGGCTGAAAAATTTATTATTCCTGAAGAACCAATCGGTGCCAGCATTATTGGCTTTACTATCCGTAAAGAGGACGAAAATACGATTACTGATATTGATTCCTTTGCGGATTCTAAGGGGAAATTAGTTCCTATTTCTCCGCAAAATGCCCAATACAATGTCATTCAGGACTACAATAAAACAGCTAAGAACCCAATAGGTCTGACAGAGGCTGAAAGCTTTACAGTAGCGGACGCTTATGCCTGGGTATTGGAAGGACGCTATGATGCTTACTTTGACATCAAACTCTCTTTTGAAGAAGCTGTTACTTCTGAAGATGGGGCCTATCACCAATATGCTGATCGTTTGAGCTGGTTTGCTTACAAAGGCATTGAAACTTATCCCTTGCTCCACAAAAATAAGACCAATGAAGAATTTGCCACAGCCTATGATCAGGCTCTAAAAGAACTTCAAGATGATGGAACTCTGAGCAAGCTGTCGCAGAAATACTTTGGTGAAGATGTCTTTTCCTATGTCAGTGATTAGGGGGAGCTGGTATGGTTTCTTATAATCCTGTATATGTTTTAGATTTTCTTCCGCAAATTATAGCAGCGCTTCCTCTGACTTTATGGATTATGCTGCTAACGGTCGGCGGAGGGAGTTTGCTTGGGCTTGTTTTGACTTGGGCAGAACTGTCCGGCGATAAAAGTCTGTCTGCCATAGCCAGAGGCTATATCTTTATTCTGCGTTGCACCCCGCCCATTGTTTTGCTGTTTATGGTTTTTTATGGTCTGCCGGAATTTTTGAATTGGTGGCTGGGTCTCAATGTTAATGGCTGGCCGAGAGGAGTCTTTGTCATTTTAGCCATGACGCTTTTGTTTGCGGCAAGTATTTCTCAGGTTTTTAAATCAGCTTATACAGGTGTGCCTAAAGGGCAGCTGGAAGCAGGACTGAGCATCGGTTTGACGGATTTTCAGGCTTTTAGACGGATTATACTGCCGCAGGCCTTCCGGCTGGCACTGCCCAATATGACAACAGCTATTCTGAATTTATTGAAAGACACTGCTCTGGCCTACACTATCGGTCTGGCTGATGTTATGGGGACTGCCAATCTTTTGCTGGGACGGAGTCTTGGTAATTATTCTTTAGAAATATATACCGCAGCAGCTCTCATTTATTGGGGCTTAGCCCTGATGCTGTCAATAGGCAGTCAGTTTTTGGAGCAGTACTTAGATACAGCTAAACGGTAGGGGTGGAGAATGGATTTTAGTTATATTTACGAAACAGTTATTAAAGCTTTGGCCGGTATTCCTGTTACCTTAGGAATTATGGCAGTATCTCTGCTGTTAAGCTTTCTGCCGGCTCTTTTTCTTGCTTTAGGTCGTATTCACAAATTAAAGGGTGTCACAGCTTTTTCAGTGATCTACTTGGCCTTTATCAGGGCGACACCGCCTATTTTGCTGATTCTTTTCTTTTACAGCCTTTTCCCCAGTCTTTTAAATACGGTGCTTCACTCGGTTGGGATAAATATCTTTGAACTCAATCCGATTTACTATGCGTTTATTATCTTTAGTATTATGGCTACAGGGTCGCTTTCGGAAATTATTCGTTCCAGCATTCTTGCAGTTGACAGAGGACAGCTGGAGGCGGCACAGGCTATTGGGCTGACTGACAGGCAAGCTTATCTCAGGATTATTTTTCCGCAGGCCTTGCCCCTTGCATTGCCTAACCTCAGCAATTTGGTTATCAATTTGGTCAAAGGCACTTCTCTGGTTTTTGTCATGACAGTCAGAGATATCACAGCTATTGCCAGAGTAGAAGCAGCTTACGGTTACCAGTATTTTGAATCCTATTTTGTTATTTTTATTATCTATCTTATTATTTGCGGTTTGATTCAGTATCTCTTTCGTGTATTTGAAAAACGGTTCCGCGCTGTTTAGGGAGGAATTGATGTTAGAAGTAAAAAAATTGTCCAAAAGTTTTGGGCAGAAAAAAGTGCTTGATGAAATCAGTTTGACGGTTGATCAAGGTGATGTTGTTGTAGTTCTCGGCCCCAGCGGATCTGGGAAAACAACTTTTTTAAGATGTTTAAATCACTTGGAAAAAGCTGACAGCGGTCAGCTGAATTTAGCTGGGCAGGAGTACAATTTAGCTAAATTAAGCCGCAAAGAAATTCTCAATATCAGGAAGAAGACAGCATTTGTTTTCCAGCATTACAACCTTTTTGCTAATAAAACAGCCTTGGAAAATGTTTTGGAAGGTTTAGTTATTGCCAGACAAATTCCTAAAAAAGAAGCACAGAAGACTGCTGAAGAAGCTTTGGATAAGGTAGGACTGCTGGACTATCGGGATTATTATCCCAGCCAGCTTTCAGGAGGCCAGCAGCAGCGCATTGGTATAGCTCGGGCGATTGCTGTAAAACCGGAAGTCATTTTATTTGATGAACCAACTTCAGCTCTTGATCCGGAATTGATTGGGGATGTCTTAGCCGTTATGAAGCAGCTGGCAAATGACGGTATCACAATGATTGTTGTGACCCATGAAATGTCTTTTGCTCGCGATGTCGCCAATCATATTCTTTTCTTAGATGATGGTCAGATTATTGAGGAAGGACATCCCGATCAATTCTTTCTTCATCCTAAAAAAGAGCGGACGAAGCAGTTCCTGACACGAATTATTCCTGATTTAAACAATGATCCGGTTATTTAAACAGGCAGCTTATCAATTTTGGTAAGCTGTTTTTTTTAAAAATCACCCTTATTGAAATGGCGTGTTCAACAGCTATGATATTTATCAGAATTAAATTTTAAAAAAATTAAGTTAAATTCTCATTTTTGTGGAGTTGAAGCAAAAAATGGGTTCCCCAGAAAAAAACAAATAGCCAATAAATGCTGTAAAATCAAGGGCTACAAGCGATTGGGTATTTAATCCAAATTTTTAAGGCAAGTTTATAGACAAATGGCCTGTCTTAGTGTAAAATTAAAAGGTATTTTGCTAATCTGGATATTATGGGATTAGTCTAAACAAATTTTCTATAATAAATGGTAAAGGGGAAAAGATGAAATTAGGAAAGTCACAGTCTTTTAACTTGAGCCGGGCGAAACAGCGTTTTTCAATTCGGAAAACGCATTTTGGCGCGGCCAGTGTTCTTTTAGGGATGTTTTTGTTTTTAGCTGCTCCGCAGACAGCTGTTAGTGCAGATGAAGTATCTGATACTAGTCAAGAAGCCGCAGCGTCAGTGGTTTCAGATAGTGATTTGCAGGAAGAGTCGACAGACGGTCAGCAGCAGTTTTCTGCACAGCTCGAAGAAAGCGCTTTACCTTTACCGGAAAATACTGCTGTAGCAGATGCAGACAGCAGTCAGACTGTTAGTGAAGCTGCCTCAGATTCTGCGGCTGGAATGAACAGCGCTGATGCAGAGCCAACAAATGCCAGTTCAGCTGCTCCAGAAGAGCTTGGTGCAGAAGCTGATGAAAATCTTGCTCAAGCGTCTGCAGACGATGCTGCGGCCGATATTGATTCTGATGTGATGACTCTTTCAGACCTGCAAAACACTTCAGCTGTCAGTCCGGCTATGCTGACAGCCAATCTCCAGCAAGTTGCTGCGGCTGCTGCCCCAGCTTCAGAATTTGCTCCTGTTAATGGAATTTATGCTACCCGTTCTGCAGCAGTTGCTGCTGCTTATCAGGATTCTGCTGCCCAACTGAGAGATGTTCTCTTTTTCCCTGATTGGTCCGGGGCAACAAATCTGGATGCCAATGGCAATCTGCAGATTGGCACGACCCTAACGGTTTCTCCTGCTCCAGGATATGAAATTACGATTACGGTAACTAATCTTCAGCCTTTTAATTCGACGCAGGAGTACTACGACCGTCTTGTCGCTGCTGGTATTGATCCGGCTGTAACCAACTACGATCCTGATGCCCTTAATAAAGCTTTTGTAAGTCCGACAAATAAAACAGAGACAGCTGCTCCGCTGACACCTGTTATTTACGGCAGAACTGACGGAACCACTAGATATCGCAATCTTTTGAATAACAGCGGTTATGACTTGGGGTCCACGGCTAAAACAAGTATCATATCAAGGCGGGCTAACGCTGGGGTTACTTTCAGTCTCAGTGCAACTTTTAATGGTGAAACCGTTCCAGTTCAAGCTTTTATTACAGATGGTGAGTCTTTGGACCGGCCAGAAAACACCATTACTATGACCAATGGCGAGGCCTTTAAACTGATAGATGTCTCTTCTACCGGTATAAGTCTTCCGACTGGCAATACGCCAAATCAGACGGTTGTTGCTCCGGATGTTTCAAACCCGGAAGATGATTATTTTGCTGAAAGAATCTTAAATACCATTTACCCGAGCGATTTCGGCTACACCCACTCAGAAGCACTTTATAATTCAAGTCCTAATGGCGGGCAGAATACACAAATCATCAGTAATATCAATACGGGTATTGTCAGATCAGATGGCGGTTTCAGGCCCGATCCTAATAACCCGGGCTACTATCTTTATGACACAGCTCAGTTTGAGCCGCATGCTGTGCCGATTTTAGCAACGTATGGCGTCACTGAGCTGTCGCATTATTTTATTCTAAACGGTGAACAGTCGTTTGTTTTGGGCTTTGTAGTTCCGATTGACTATGGTGATGCCAGTGAATCCTATGGTCTAGTAGGACATCTTTTACAAGCTACAGCTGCTGAGACTGATTTTAAATTAGGAGAAACTAAAGATTTAACTAAGGCTGCCGGTCTGGCTTCAAGGACAGGCAATGGTTCGCCTTATCTTGGTTTGGTAGCTGGAGATCCTGACAATCACACAAGGTTTACGACGCCTTGGACAGGTGATGATGGAACAGCGTCTTACTATGACTCTGCCAGTTATGATGAAGGAGAAGCTCAGCTGACAAACGGCGGGACTTACGCTCAGTATAAACGCGGATCTGACAATTATGCACTCAGTGTTCTAGCAAATTTAAACGGGGCAAATACAGCCTACCTATCTGCTTGGGTAGACTTTGACAATAATGGCACCTTCGATGAAAATGAAAAAGCCAGTGTTTCAGTGACTTCAAGCGGTATGGCAACATTGACATTTGATGTTGACCCATCTGTTATATCATCTGATCTTACCAATTTAAATGTTCGTGTGCGGATTGCTTCTGTTGCAGATGATATTGTCAATCCGACTGGTTTGGCACGTGATGGTGAGGTTGAAGATTTTCAAATTCCAATTAGTGATCCGGATAATACACCGACAGCTACTGATGCCGTTTCGACAGATATTCAGGGGGCGACTCAAACAGGGGTACTCACCTTTGATACAGGGGACGACGATATTGCTTTTGCCAGCAAACAGTTGATTGATCCAACAACCGGTCAGCCAACTGACAATACTGCTATTTTTGCCATGAAAGACGGTGTGGCAGTTGGAACCTATACCTTTGATTCAGAAACAGGAACAGTGACCTTTGTTCCAAATAAAGATTTTGTCGGGACACCGGATTCGGCACAAGTTCTAGCAAGAGACGTAAATGGTAAAACTGTTACAGCCACCTACACGCCAACCGTTACTCCGGTAACCCCAACCGGAGAAGATGCCACCTCAACTGGTCTGCAGGGAGCTACCCAAACCGGCACACCTGTCTTCACAGCCGGCGATCCAAGTGTGCCGCTTGACGACACAGTCCCAGCTGTCTTTGATGATGGGACAACAAGCCGGACTATTGATGGTGTCGGAACTTATACAGTAGCTCCAGATGGGACAGTGACCTTCCTACCGGAAGCAAGCTTTGTAGGGGAAGCCCCATCAGTAACGGTGGTCCGCCAAGATACTAACGGCACAACAGCCAGCGCCGCCTACACCCCAACTGTAACTCCAGTAACCCCGACCGGAGAAGATGCCACGTCAACCGGACTTCAGGGTGCCACCCAAACTGGTACCCCAATCTTTACGGCTGGTGATCCAAGTGTGCCGCTTGACGACACAGTTCCAGCTGTCTTTGATGATGGCACAACAAGCCGGACTATTGATGGTGTCGGAACTTATACAGTAGCTCCAGATGGGACAGTGACCTTCCTACCGGAAGCAAGCTTTGTAGGGGAGGCCCCATCAGTGACGGTGGTCCGCCAAGATACTAACGGCACAACAGCCAGCGCCGCCTACACGCCAACTGTAACTCCAGTAACCCCGACCGGAGAAGATGCCACGTCAACCGGACTTCAGGGTGCTACCCAGACCGGCACGCCAATCTTCACAGCCGGTGATCCGACTGTGCCATTGGACGATACTGTTCCAGCTGTCTTTGATGACGGGACAACAGAAAAAGTGGTTTCTGGTGTTGGAACTTATACAGTGGCTCCGGATGGGACAGTGACCTTCGTACCGGAAGCAAGCTTCGTAGGGGAGGCCCCATCAGTGACAGTGGTCCGCCAAGATACTAACGGCACAACCGCAACGGCGACCTACACGCCAACTGTCACTCCAGTAACCCCGACCGGAGAAGATGTCACATCAACTGGTCTGCAGGGAGCTACCCAAACCGGCGCACCTGTCTTCACAGCCGGTGATCCGACTGTGCCAATAGTGGGCTACCAATTGGTTGATCCAGCAAGTGGACAGGCAACGGCTTCAACAACGCTTCCGGCTATGAAAGATGGTGTTCAGGTTGGGACTTATACGCTTGACCCAAGTACGGGAGAGGTAAGCTTTGTGCCGAATCCGGACTTTGTGGGGACACCGGATCCAATTCTTGTGGAAGCATCAGACGCTAATGGTACAACAGCAACAGCCTTCTATATTCCGACTGTAACCCCAGTAACCCCGACTGGAGAAGATGTCACCTCAACCGGACTTCAGGGTGCTACCCAAACCGGTACCCCTGTCTTCACAGCCGGCGATCCGACTGTGCCATTGGACGACACTGTTCCAGCTGTCTTTGATGACGGGACAACAGAAAAAGTGGTTTCTGGCGTCGGAACTTATACAGTGGCTCCGGATGGGACAGTGACCTTCCTACCGGAACCAAGCTTTGTAGGGGAAGCCCCATCAGTGACGGTGGTCCGCCAAGATACCAATGGCACAACCGCAACGGCGACCTATACCCCAACTGTAACTCCAGTAACCCCGACCGGAGAAGATGTTACATCAACCGGTCTGCAAGGTGCTACCCAAACCGGCACGCCAATCTTCACGGCCGGCGATTCGACTGTGCCATTGGACGACACTGTTCCAGCTGTCTTTGATGATGGCACAACAAGCCGGACTATCGATAATGTCGGAACTTATACAGTGGCTCCGGATGGGACAGTGACCTTCGTACCGGAACCAAGCTTTGTAGGGGAGGCCCCATCAGTGACGGTGGTCCGCCAGGATACCAACGGTACAACAGCAACGGCCACCTACACGCCAACTGTGACCCCAGTAACCCCGACCGGAGAAGATGTCACGTCAACCGGTCTGCAGGGTGCTACCCAGACCGGCACACCTGTCTTCACAGCCGGCGATCCGACTGTGCCATTGGACGACACTGTCCCAGCTGTCTTTGATGATGGCACAACAGAAAAAGTGGTTTCTGGCGTCGGAACTTATACAGTGGCTCCGGATGGGACAGTGACCTTCGTACCGGAACCGAGCTTTGTAGGGGAAGCCCCATCAGTGACGGTGGTCCGCCAAGATACCAATGGCACAACCGCAACGGCGACCTACACGCCAACTGTAACTCCAGTAACCCCGACCGGAGAAGACGTCACGTCAACCGGTCTGCAAGGTGCCACCCAAACCGGTACCCCTGTCTTCACAGCCGGCGATCCGACTGTGCCATTGGACGACACTGTTCCAGCTGTCTTTGATGACGGGACAACAGAAAAAGTGGTTTCTGGTGTTGGAACTTATACAGTGGCTCCGGATGGGACAGTGACCTTCGTACCGGAAGCAAGCTTCGTAGGGGAGGCCCCATCAGTGACAGTGGTCCGCCAAGATACCAATGGCACAACCGCAACGGCGACCTACACGCCAACTGTGACTCCAGTAACCCCAACCGGAGAAGACGTCACGTCAACCGGCTTGCAGGGAGCTACTCAGACTGGCACGCCAATCTTTACAGCAGGCGATCCGAGTGTGCCAATTGTGGGTTACCAATTTGTTGACCCAACAAGTGGACAGGCAACGGCTTCAACAACGCTTCCGGCTATGAAAGATGGTGTTCAGGTTGGGACTTATACGCTTGACCCAAGTACGGGAGAGGTAACCTTTGTACCGAATCCGGACTTTGTGGGGACACCGGATCCAATTCTTGTGGAAGCATCAGACGCTAATGGTACAACAGCAACAGCCTTCTATATTCCGACTGTAACCCCAGTAACCCCAACCGGAGAAGACGTCACGTCAACTGGCTTGCAAGGTGCCACCCAAACTGGTACCCCTGTCTTCACAGCCGGCGATCCGACTGTGCCATTGGACGACACTGTCCCAGCTGTCTTTGATGATGGCACAACAAGCCGGACTATCGATAATGTCGGAACTTATACAGTGGCTCCGGATGGGACAGTGACCTTCGTACCGGAACCAAGCTTTGTAGGGGAGGCCCCATCAGTGACGGTGGTCCGCCAGGATAGCAACGGTACAACAGCAACGGCCACCTACACGCCAACTGTGACTCCAGTAACTCCAACCGGAGAAGATGTTACATCGACCGGACTTCAAGGAGCTACTCAGACTGGCATGCCAATCTTCACGGCCGGTGATCCAACTGTGCCAATAGTGGGCTACCAATTGGTTGATCCAGCAAGTGGACAAGCAACGGCTTCAACAACGCTTCCGGCTATGAAAGATGGTGTTCAGGTTGGGACTTATACGCTTGATCCAAGTACGGGAGAGGTCACCTTTGTGCCGAATCCGGACTTTGTGGGAACACCGGATCCAATTCTTGTGGAAGCGGTAGATACTAATGGCATGACTGCTCGGGCTGTTTATAGTCCGATAGTACTCCCAGTGGTACCAGAAGACAGTGACAACAGCTCAGAACCGCTTCGAGAGCCAGTGCAAGCCCCACAAGTTTCAGAGCCTCACGCAGAAAAGGCAGCTGTTTCAGTCCAACAAAATAAGCCTATCTCAAAACAATCAAATGAGCTTCCAAAAACAGGAGATGAGACTAATTATTTAGCTGTTATTGGTCTCCTCCTGCTCACTACAGCTTCAAGTCTGATTAAACCTCGTAAGAAGCCATAAGCATTTTATGCAAAAGAAAAGTCAGTCAGCCACTGTTTTTCTGCCCAGCTAGAGATGGCTTTAGCAAAGAAGTCTGGAATTTTTCAGGCTTCTTTTTTGCAAAGAGTTTAGACCGTGTTCAATTAACAAGATACAAAGCCCGTTAAGAACGCAAAAGGAAAATAGGCGGTAAGCCAGAAATCTGTGATTTCGTCTGCGCACCCCTGCCAGAACGACTAGAAAGGTGCGGTCGACTGTTAAGGCGACAAAACTTTCAGTCGTTTACGGCTGGCGGTAAGCCAGAAATCTGTGATTTGACAGACACACCCCCTGCCAAGACGACTAGGGAGTGGGACAGAACCCCAGACCACAAAGTTCGTTGTCCCACCCCCGCAAAAGTCTAGTAGGCAATTTAAAGCTCTAAAAAGGCGAATAAAGTGCCACTAGACGACTAGCGTCTTGCACATAAGACTATAACAAACATTAAGGCCTATTTTTAAAATCGTCCTTCAGATATTTACGGCTGGCAAGCAGTGAAGCAAAATTTCAAATATAAACCCTCACTCTCCAATTTTCAAGTTCGGGCTAAATGCATCTGCTGTCTGATGTCCTCTCCGGCTCTTAAGGGGCATGCTCAGTTTTGTTTTTGGCTAAAGCGTATTTTACTAGCTTTTTTACCAGTTTCAGGAACAAATTTTTTTGCCAGTCGCTTTTTTTTCGTTTTGGTGATAAAATAAAAAAGGAAAAAATGATTAAAGAGATTAAAGATGAAGAAAAGAATTGGTATTGGCAGGGCTCACAGTAAAATTATTTTAATGGGTGAGCATGCTGTTGTTTATGGTTATCCTGCCATCGCTTTGCCTTTGAAAAATATTGAAGTCGAATGCCGCATTAAATCGGCAGGACAACCGCTGGCTTTTGATTTTTATGACCCGCTGTCAACCGCTATATATGCTGCATTGGATTATCTTGGTAAAATTAATGAAGACACAATCGGTTATGATATTAAATCTCAAGTACCGCAGAAACGCGGTATGGGTTCATCGGCGGCGGTTTCTATTGCGGCTATTCGAGCTGTTTTTGACTATTATGACCAGCCGCTTGAGGATAATTGTTTAGAAATTCTGGTGAATCAAGCTGAGATTATTGCGCACAACAATCCCAGCGGTTTGGATGCGAAGACCTGTTTAAGCGATAGCGCTATTAAATTTATTAGAAATATTGGTTTTACTGAACTTGAGCTGAATTTGAATGCCTTTTTGATTATTGCTGATACTGGTATTCACGGCCATACACGTGAGGCTGTGGTCAAAGTAGCGCAGTTTGAAGAAACCAACCTTCCTTATTTGGCGCATTTAGGAGAACTTACAGCAGCTGCTGAAAAACATATTGCCGTTAAGGACCTTAAGGGCTTGGGGCAGGATATGACAGAAGCACATGGCTGTTTACAGAAGATTGCTGTCAGTATCCGTTCAGCAGATTATTTAGTACAGGAAGCTCTACAAGCTGGAGCACTCGGAGCTAAATTAAGCGGCGGCGGACTTGGAGGCTGTATTATCGCATTAGCGGAAGATGCCGGGCAAGCGCAGCACATTGAGCAAAAATTGAAAGAAAAAGGAGCTCTTCACACGTGGATCGAAAAACTGTAAGTGTTAAATCATATGCCAATATTGCGCTTGTTAAATACTGGGGGAAAAAAGATGCAGCCAATATGATTCCTTCAACCAGCAGCATCTCTTTAACTCTGGAAAACATGTATACCGAAACGCGGCTCTCTTTTCTGCCTAAAACAGCTGAGCATGATGAATTTTATATTGACGGAATTCGGCAGGACGCTAAAGAACAGGTTAAAATTTCTGCTGTGATTGACCAGTTTCGCAAAGACAAGAAACAGTTTATTAAAGTTGAAACCAGCAATAATATGCCGACGGCTGCTGGTCTGTCCTCCAGTTCCAGCGGTTTATCAGCTCTCGTTAAAGCCTGCAATGCTCTTTTTGCAGCCGGCTTGAATCAGCAGGAGTTGGCTCAAAAAGCTAAGTTTGCGTCAGGTTCCTCAGCCCGTTCTTTTTTTGGTCCGGTTGCAGCATGGGATAAGGACAGCGGCGATATTTACCGTGTTCAGACAGATTTGCAGATGGCCATGATTATGCTGGTTTTAAATGCCTCACCTAAACCAATTTCCAGCAGAGAAGGAATGAAACTGACTGCTCAAACATCAAGGCAATTTGAGCAGTGGGTGCATCAGTCTGAAAAGGACTACGCAGATATGCTGCTGTATTTAAAAAATAATGATTTCGTCAAAATAGGTGAATTAACAGAGCGCAACGCTCTTGCCATGCACGCAACAACGGCTGCTGCGCAGCCTCCTTTTTCCTATCTGACGGACGCTTCCTATCAGGCTATGGATTTTGTTAAAAAGCTGCGTCAGCAGGGAGAAAACTGCTATTTCACTATGGATGCCGGTCCCAATGTTAAGGTACTCTGTTTGGAAAAAGACCTTGACAGACTGGCTGAACGCTTTGCCGATAATTATCAGATTATTGTTTCACGGACAAAGGAGCTTTGAAGTGGAAAAAACAGTGCAGGTTCAGGCCGGCGGCAAACTCTATCTTGCCGGTGAATATGCTGTCCTTGTGCCAGGACAGTCTGCTATTATCAAAAATATCCCCATTTATATGACAGCTTCTATTAAAGCCGCTCCTGAGATTGTTATCCAATCTGATATGTTTGATTATCAGGTAGGATTGGATCCGGACAGGCATTATGCCATCATTCAGCAGACAATTCTCCATTTTGCAGACTTCCTTCAAAAAAGAGCAGCAGATTTGCCTGCTTTTTCGCTGGCAATCAGCGGTAAAATGGAACGTCAGGGAGTTAAATTCGGCATCGGCTCCAGCGGCAGTGTTGTTATTTTAACAATAAAAGCCTTAGCTGCTTTTTACCATCTTGACTTATCAGCAGATACTGTTTTTAAATTGGCTGCCTATACTTTGCTCAAGAAGGGCGATAATGGTTCTATGGGAGATGTGGCTTGTATTGCTTATGATGATTTGGTTTATTTTACTTCTTTTGACCGGCAGCAGGTAAAAAGCTGGATAAAGAATGAAACACTCCAGTCTGTTCTGCAAAAGGACTGGGGCTACTGTATTGAACCCATTAAGTCTGCTCTGAATGTTGATTTTTTAGTAGGCTGGACCAAGCAAGCTGCACTTTCAAAACAGATGATCCGGTTAGTACAGGGAGCCATTAATCCTTATTTTCTGACCCGCACTCAAGAGCAAGTACAGGAATTAAAAAGGGCACTTTTAAAGGGGGATAAAACCAAGGTTAAAGAGGCTCTGACAGCAGTAAGCCGCCTACTTCAGGATTTGCATCCAGCTATTTACAGTGATAAGCTTTTGCTTTTAAAGCAAGCTGCACACGGACTGGATGCGGCTGCTAAATCATCAGGCTCAGGAGGAGGGGACTGCGGTTTAGCGCTGTCCTTCAATCCGGAAGCAACAAAAATCTTGTCTGACCGCTGGCAGGCTGCCGGTATTGAATTACTTCTTTTAGAACATGTGAGGACAAATGACGAATCGAAAAGATGATCACATACAATTTGCCTTAAATTATCGGGCTTCTTATAACAGTTTCGACGATATAGAGCTGATTCACCATTCTTTGCCTGATTATGATTTGCAGGATATTGATTTATCAACTCATTTTGCCGGCCGAGATTTTGAATTTCCTTTTTATATCAATGCCATGACCGGAGGAAGTGAGAAGGGCCGATCGGTTAACCGCAAATTAGCTTACATTGCTCAAGCTACGGGTATTCTTATGGTAACAGGGTCTTACAGTGCCGCACTTAAGGATAAAGATGACAGTTCCTACCCTAGCCTTAAAGACTTTCCTGATCTCCTGCTTGCTGGCAATATTGGTATCGATAAGCCTTATTCAGCAGGCTTACAAACAATAACAGAACTCCAGCCTCTATTCTTGCAGCTTCATCTTAATGCTATGCAAGAGCTATTAATGCCGGAAGGCGAACGACAGTTTCGCTCTTGGCGGACAACTTTAGCTGATTATGCAGCTAAATCTCCTGTTCCAATTGTGCTTAAAGAAGTAGGGTTCGGTATGGACAAGCAAACCATTGAAACAGCTCGGGATTTGGGCATTAATACATTTGATATTTCAGGCCGAGGCGGCACCAGCTTTGCCTATATCGAAAATCAGCGCAGCACTAAGAACCGCTCTTACCTCAATGAATGGGGCCAGACAACTGTTCAAACACTTCTTAATATCCAATCATTGACTGATAAGGTTGAAATCCTTGCTTCAGGAGGTGTCAGACACCCTTTGGATATGATTAAGGCCTTAGTTTTAGGAGCAAGAGCAGTTGGTCTGTCTCGGACAGTATTAGAGTTAACCGAACAGTATCCATCATCTCAGGTTATCGCTATCATTAACAGCTGGAAAGAAGACTTGCGTTTAATCATGTGCGCTTTGAACTGCCGGACGGTTCCGGAACTTAAATCAGTTGCTTACCTCCTGCATGGGCAGCTTTTGACTCAGAAAAAAAGCTGAGCCGCAGCAGGACTCAAGCCCAGACATTTAAAAAAACAGGTCTAAAACCATCATCATCATTAGCGATGAGGTTTTAGATCTGTTTTTTAAGTCTTGTTCAGCTTTACAGCATAAAATAGACAATGCCAATATACTGTAAGGCTGAAGCAAGCAGGATAAAAAGGTGCCAGATCATATGGTCATAAGGTTTTTTTCTGGCGTAGAAGAAGGCACCGACAGTATAAGCCAGCCCTCCTCCCAGCATTAAAGCCCAGAAGATAAAACCTGTTTTACTGATAATAGCCGGAATAATAAAGATGACCAGCCATCCCATCAGGAGATAGAGGAAGAGACTGAATTTTTCATTGATTTTTTTAGAAAAAATTTTATAAAGAATTCCAAAAATCGTTGTTCCCCATTGTAAAAAGATAATGAGATAGCCCAGCCAGCCCCCGACCAATGAAAGCGCGACAGGAGTATAGCTGCCGGCAATGGCAATATATATCATACTGTGATCAATGATACGCAGAACATATTTTTGCATGGATGCATAAGCCATTGCATGGTAGATAGTAGACGACAGAAACATGAGAAAAAGGCTGATGACAAAGACTGACATGCCAACAGCTGCAGTTTGTCCAAAATGCTGTGAACTGTAAACAGCTGTGAACGGCAGCAGAAGAAGAGCAATAACAGCTCCGACGGCATGAGTAACGCTGTTTGCTACTTCCTCCCCGAAAGAAAGCTGTTTGCTGAGTTTGTGAGTAAGACTAGGATTCATTTCTACTTTCCCCTTGAAGTTCTAAAACGAGTTGATGAGTCTGTTGGTACAATTTTAAGGTCTGACAGGCTGAAACGACAACAGCCGGAATATTTTCCCTTTTTTCACCATTCATACAGGAGACAAAATTGTCATACATGATCTGAGAGTGATTGTCTTGTGTTAAAACAGCCAGAGTTTGACTGATTTCCTGAATAGAAAAGACATTTTTTAAGCTGGTTATCACAATGAGACGGGCCAGTTGTCTGCGATTATACTTTTTTTTAACAGGTTTGTCGATGTGACCGTGTTTGACATAGTTGTTAATCATTGAAGCAGTAAGCCCCTTATCATTGGCTACTCCTGCCTGCTGGCTGATCTGGTTGACATAAAGGAGAACCTGGTCCAGATAGAGATCCAGCTCTGGTAATTCAGCCCATTTTGGATAAGCTTGTACTGACAAAATATTTTCGCCTCCTTGTTATCTAGTATTGATAACTAGATTATATAATTTTAATAACCCAATGTCAAGAAAAGAAATTACAAAAAAACGAGGCTGACAAAAGTCCTGCCTCCTTTCACTTTTTAGATATAATTGCCCACTCTCTTTTGTTTTTATCAGGACACAGCAAACGATATCATTACTTTCAAGATTTTTAGCTTATCAGCTTAAATCAACGGGAGCTGCTTCAGACTGAAAAACTATTTCTGTGAACCATGGGCATTTTGCTGCCTTAGATCTGACAAGATAGCGTTTGCTTTTTCAAGATTCATGGGCTTAGTTGCTATGAGCTGACTAACGACAGCAGACACTTCGCTTTCCTTTGCTCCGGCTGAAAGTGCTAAAGATTTAGCTTGGAGCTTCATATGGCCAGCTTGAATGCCGGTGCTGGTTAAAGCTTTTAAGGCAGCAAAGTTTTGTGCTAAACCGACAGAAGCAATAATTTGAGCCAATTCTTTTGCGGAAGGTTCTCCCAGTAAATCGTGGGCTAAACGGACACTGGGATTAAGGCCGATTGATCCGCCTTTGGTAGCAATAGGCATTGGCAAAGTCAGCTGGCCTTTTAGACTGTTTTCATCGCTATCATAGGTCCAAGTTGACAAGCCGCGGTACTGACCTTCCTTGCAGGCGTACGCATGGGCTCCAGCCTCAATAGCTCGCCAGTCATTGCCGGTAGCTAAAACGACGGCATCAATCCCATTGAAAATGCCCTTATTATGTGTACTGGCACGATAAACATCGGTTTGTGCTAACTGGCTGGCCAGAGCTATTTTACGGGCAAAAACCTGGGCTTGTTCTTTATTGCGGCTGAGAAAACGCAGTTTAATCTGGCATTCAGCAGTAACAAGGGATTTAACGGCATAGTTAGAGAGCACTGCCAGTAAAGTCCGGCCGCTGGAAAGTTCTTCAAGCGGAGAAGCTAGAGCCTCTGTCATTGTATTAATGATATTGGCTCCCATCGCTTCCTTTGTGTCTACAGTAAGGTAGACAAGTATCAAGTCATCTTTGGCCTCAACAGACAAATCGCAAGCACCGCCGCCGCGCTTGACAATAGAAGGATAGGCCTGATTGGCCAAAGATAACAAATGTGATTTTTGTGCTAAAATAGCTTCTTGAGCCTTCTCTTTGTCAGTGACATCATAAATAGCCAGCTGACCGACCATTTGGCGGCTGTGAATCCGAGCAGTAAAGCCTCCCGAGCGTTTGATAATCTGTGCAGCAAAACTGGCAGCTGCTACGACAGAAGGCTCTTCAGTGACAAAAGGAACCTGATAAACGTGATGATTGATAAGAAAATCAGGAGCTATGCTAAAAGGCAAAGCCAGCCTGCCAATAACATTTTCTGTGATTTGGTCAGCCCGGCTTAAAGAAAGCAGTTCTTCATCGGTCAGCAGCCGCTGAGAATCGTCGGAAAGGAGTTTGTGTTCCCTTAGATAAGCTGCCCGATCAGCAGGGGTCTTCTTAGCAAAGCCGGACCAGTTTAGTTTATTATTCGTCATTTGCTGCCACCTTGCGGTAAATTCTTTGATGGCCTAGAATCTCCTTTAGAGCAAAAGGGCCGGTTTTATAGTTATCAAAAGACGCATGGCCATTTTCATCGATCTGAGCTTCTTCAAAAAACATCTTTTCATAGTCTGTAACAGAAAGGACGGTTCGTTTTTTTAATTCCTGCAAACGGCTTTGTCCTTTGAAGAGCCGCTTTTTAAATCCTTTTGCCAGAGTGCCGGTGAAAATTTCAGCTACAGCACCGCTACCGTAACTAAACATAGCGATTTGGTCGCCTTCCTGCAGACTTGTACTGTTTTCAAGCAAAGATAAAAGCCCTAAAAAGAGAGAGCCGGTGTAGATATTGCCAATCTGCTGGCTGTAAAGAATAGAGTGTTGAAAATTGTCTTTGAGTTTTTCTTTGACAGTTTCCGGGAGCTGTCTGTCTAAAATTTTATTGAATCCCTTAAGCGCAAGCTTTGGAAATGGGATATGGAAACAAAAAGCGGCGAAATCTGCTAAAGATTTATTAAAACACTTTTGATACTCATCCCAGCTTGTCTTGAGCATATCAAGGTACTGCTTTGTTGAATACATGCCATTAACATATGGTGTCACTGAATAGTTGGGACGCCAGAAATCCATAATATCACGGGTTAAAGCCAGTGACTGATCATGCAAAACCATGATAGCAGGGTCTTTTGCCAGAAGCATAGCCACACTGCCGGCTCCTTGAGTGGATTCTCCCGGAGTGCCGATACCATATTTAGCAATATCAGAAGCAATAACCAATACCTTACTGTCCGGATTTTTTCCGATATGAAGTTTAGCATAATCTAATGCAGCCGTTGCGCTGTAGCAGGCTTCTTTCATTTCGATGCTGCGTGCAAAAGGCTGGATGCCAAGCAGCTGATGGATATAAACTGCAGCAGCCTTGCTTTGATCGATACCTGATTCTGTAGCCACAATGACCATATCAATATTTTCTTTATCTGCCTGCGTCAGAATTTTTTGAGCCGCCGATGCTCCTAAGGTCACAATATCATCAGTAACAGGAGCGATACTTAAGGCCTGCAGAAGCAGACCTGTACTGAATTTTTCCGGATCCACACCGCGGCTGTTTGCCAAATCGTCCATACTCAGCACATACTGTGCCGTTGCAAATCCTATTTTATCAATTCCGATTTTCATGTTTACCCAGTAAACCTTTCTAATCTCTTAATGCCTAACCTTAATTTTACCATAAAGTCAATAAATAGATTCACAAAAAAAATTATTTCTTTCAAATATCAAAGTAAAATAGTCGGATTTTTTATAAAATACCATAAGGCTTCAATTATCGCATAGAATATTGACATATCAAAAATAAAACTAATCAGCCTATCGCTGATTTTTCTGATGTGACTTGAGTTTTGAGCTGGTATTTTTTAGAGAGCAATGAAAATTAAAGGGATTTCTAACTATAAATGAAATTTTTACAGGGGTAAATACTTTAAAATAGTTTTTTTTCTCACATTTGAAAGTCGCAAAAGATAGTAGAACGATGATAAAAATGGAAAATAGAGGTTGCCTTAATGACAATCACACTGAAACATCAAACCGCTTGATTCAATACTATCAGAAAGGCAGGCACAGTAGTAAAATATTTTAATTTATAAATTACGGCGTTACAGTTCCTAATACTTGAAAAACAATGATAGCTTTTTTGACTATTTATGCTGCTAAAACAAGAGATTTGTAATATAATATGTATACAAATAATTTTTATACATATTATATGGGGAAGGAAAAATGATGAAAATTGAAGATTCGCTAGGGTATCTGCTGAATTCGAGTGCCAAACTAATAAAAAGAACACTTGATGCACAATTAAAGATGTACGATATTACCTCTTCTCAATGGGCTGTTTTGAGTGTGCTGTCTGCAGAAGATGAGTTATCTCAGGCCGAAGTAGCCGATAAAATTAATTCGGACAGAGCGACATGTGGCACTATTATCGATAAATTAGTCTCTAAAAAGTTAGTCGAAAAAAAATTATCTGAAAACGACCGTAGAAGTTATAATGTAAAGCTTTTACCCAAAGCAGTGAATATTATATCTGAGGTTTCTTCAATAGCTAATAGTGTCAATGATTTAGCAGTAATAGGATTATCCGCATCGGAAATTCAAACTCTCGTTAAGTGCTTAAATATCATTATGAAAAATTTAGATGGAGGTTTGCATAAATGAAAATGACAATGTGGATTATGTTCTTTATTGGAGTGACTGAAATGGTTGCCAATTTGTTTTTCTTGTTCAATATCACAAAAGGAAAAGGTTTAAAAGCAGCTAAAAAATTTCATGGAGATTTTCCTGCTTATGCAACTGATAAAGCTTGGATTCTAAAAATATTAGTTTCTTTAGTATTGGGTCTTATTGCAATAGCGGCAGCTTTTTCTATATACTTCAATACAAATTCAAAGATGCTTCTGTCTGCTCTATTTGTTGGTGGCCTTTTTTCATTATGCAGTGTGCAAGCTATTTTGTATGGGAAAAAGTATATACCTGCTCGAATAAGCATTGTAGTAGCTGTTACACTTATATTATTAGTTTTTCTAAAATTATAGCAACTAAACAATGAAAAATTGGCATTTCAAAATTTATACAGGGCGGTGATTAAAAAAACAAAGTATCTTTTAAACTCTGCTCTGCTGTCGGTCTGAACGGTTTTAAGAAAAAGGTTTTTTCCTCGCTTTTTTTCGATTTTTCCGATAAAATAATAACAGCTATTTTTAGGAAGGTATGTTCGATGACTAAAGCAGATCTCATTTTCAAGGATAATATTAGAAAAATCATGGACGAAGGGGTTTTTAGCGAACAAGCCCGGCCTAAGTATAAGGATGGGACAACCGCCAATTCTAAATATATTACCGGGGCTTTTGCGGAGTACGATTTGGCGAAAGGAGAATTTCCTATTACAACCCTGCGGCCTATTGCTGTAAAATCAGCCATCAAAGAAATTTTTTGGATTTATCAGGATCAGTCAAATGACCTTTCTGTTCTTAATGATAAATATGGGGTGAAATACTGGAATGACTGGGAAGTTGGGGAGTCTGGGAATATCGGTCAGCGTTATGGTGCAGTTGTCAAAAAACACCGTATTATTGATACGATTTTAAAGCAGCTGGCAGACAATCCCTGGAACCGGCGCAATGTCATCTCGCTTTGGGACTACGAAGCTTTTGCAGCCAGTGACGGGCTCTACCCCTGTGCTTTTCAGACAATGTTTGATGTGAGACGGGTAGATGGTGTTATTTATTTAGATGCGACACTGACTCAGCGGTCCAATGATATGCTGGTTGCTCACCATATTAACGCCATGCAGTATGTTGCTCTGCAGATGATGATCGCCAAACATTTTGGTTGGAAAGTGGGCAAATTTTTCTATTTTGTTAACAACCTGCATATTTATGACAATCAATTTGACCAGGCGCGTGAGTTGCTGCGGCGGGAGCCGTCAGACTGCCAGCCTCAGCTCCGTTTAAAGGTTGCTGATGGTACGAATTTTTTTGCTATCAAACCAGAAGATTTTGAACTAATTGATTATGATCCGGTTAAACCGCAGTTAAAATTTGATTTAGCTATCTGAAAAATGCAGAGAATTTTTATCTCTGCATTTTTAAAAGAAATCTGTTAGAATTGAAGTAAATGCGAGACCAAAAGGTAAGAGAAAAAATGACAAAGCGAATCATTGCGATCTGGGCAGAAGACAAAGCCGGCCTGATTGGGGCTGACGGCAGCCTCCCTTGGCATCTGCCCAAAGAGCTGCAGCACTTTAAAAAAACGACCATGGGACAGGCTCTTTTAATGGGACGTGTGACTTTTGACGGGATGAACCGCCGGGTTTTACCGGGACGTGATACCTTAATTTTAACGCAGAAAACTGATATAAAGAGCCAAGAAAACCTTATTGTTGTTCATAGTGTTGCTGAGGCTTTAGAATGGTTTGCCAAACAAAATAAAAGTTTATTTATTGTCGGCGGTGCCAGTGTTTACAAGGCTTTTTCCGGACACTATGATGCGCTGATTAAGACAACTGTCGACGGCAGATTTACAGGAGATACCTATTTCCCAGAACTTGATTTGTCTGATTTCCATCAGACTTCCCAAATCTTTTATACGAAAGATGATAAAAATGCTTATGATTTTTCGGTTACGGTTTTAGAAAAATAGGAAAGAAGGAGTTCCTTTTAACAAAATGCAACGAAGTGTTTTTGGGGTATTCACTGCCTTTTTATGTGTGATTTGCGTATTGTGCGCCCTGCCTGCCTTTAAGAAAAAGCGCTATGGTTTAGGGGCCTTGCTTTTGCTGAATGCTTTTACTAATTTAGTAAATACCATTCATGCTTTTTATAACACCTTGTTTTAACAAATGGTTATATAGATAGAGTAGTCTAGAAAGAGGAATCATGGCTGGAAATAGAAATAATGATGTCAAAGTTTACTGTTCCTTCTGTGGGAAAAGTCAAGATGAAGTGAAAAAGATTATTGCCGGCAACAGTGTATTTATTTGCAATGAATGTGTTGCATTATCGCAGGAAATAATCAGAGAAGAGTTAGCTGAGGAGGTCTTGGCCGATTTAGCAGAAGTGCCTAAGCCAAAGGAGCTGCTGGCTGTTTTAAATGAGTATGTGGTTGGACAGGAACATGCCAAGCGTGCCTTAGCAGTAGCCGTCTATAATCACTATAAACGTGTTTCTTTTACAGAAAGCCAAGAAGAAGGAGATGTCGATTTACAAAAGTCAAATATTCTTATGATAGGCCCAACTGGGTCGGGCAAGACCTTTTTAGCACAGACTTTGGCTAAGACTCTCAATGTTCCTTTTGCAATTGCGGATGCGACATCGCTGACAGAAGCTGGCTATGTCGGAGAAGATGTTGAAAATATCCTTTTAAAACTGATTCAGGCTGCTGATTTCAATATTGAACGGGCCGAACGCGGGATCATTTATGTTGATGAGATTGATAAGATTGCTAAAAAAGGAGAGAATGTCTCCATTACGCGAGATGTATCCGGCGAAGGTGTTCAGCAGGCTCTTCTTAAAATTATCGAGGGGACAGTTGCCAGCGTTCCGCCGCAAGGAGGGCGCAAGCATCCTAACCAAGAGATGATTCAGATTGATACCAAGAACATTCTTTTTATTGTCGGCGGTGCTTTTGATGGTATTGAAGATATTGTCAAACAGCGTTTAGGAGAAAAAATAATCGGTTTCGGTCAGAATAATAAGTTGCTGTCTGACAGTGCCTCTTATATGCAGGAAATCATTTCCGAAGATATTCAGAAATTTGGGCTGATTCCTGAATTTATCGGCCGTCTTCCGGTAGTTGCAGCTTTAGAAGAACTGACAGCAGATGACTTGGTACGTATCCTGACTGAACCGCGCAATGCTCTTGTTAAACAGTACCAGACACTGATGTCTTATGACGGCGTTGAACTGGATTTCGATGAATCGGCTCTCAAAGCTATTGCCGAAAAAGCTATCGAACGCCGGACAGGTGCACGTGGACTTCGCTCTATTATCGAAGAAACCATGCTTGATATCATGTTTGAAATCCCAAGTCAGGAAGAGGTTAGCAAGGTACGTATTACAAAAGAAGCTGTTGAAGGAACAGATGGTCCTGTTTTAGAAACAGCTTAAGGAGGATGGGGATTAATGGCGGATTTCAGTTATTTAAATACACATAGAGCAGAAATCTTTTTAAGTGCCGCTAATAAGTCGCAGTACCCTCAGGATGACCTTCCTGAGATTGCTTTAGCAGGCCGTTCAAATGTAGGGAAATCCAGTTTTATTAACTGTCTGCTGGGGCGGAAAAATCTTGCCCGAACGTCTAGCAAACCCGGAAAAACCCAGCTCCTCAATTTTTACAATATTGATGACAAATGCCGTTTTGTTGATGTCCCTGGTTACGGCTATGCTAAAGTTTCCAAGAAGGAACGGGCCAGATGGGGCCGGATGATTGAAGAATACCTTATCGAGCGGGATAACCTGCGGGCTGTTGTCAGCTTGGTTGATTTCCGGCATGATCCGAGTGCAGACGATGTGCAGATGTATGAATTCTTGAAGTATTACGGCATTCCTGTTATTTTGGTCGCTACCAAGGCGGATAAAGTCCCTCAGGGGAAATGGCCTAAACATAAAACTGCTGTTAAGAAAAAACTGGATTTTGATGAAACGGATGATTTCATTATCTTTTCGGCTCTTAAAGCAAAGGGTATTGAGCAAGCATGGGACGCAGTCCTGAAACACCTGTAACAAACGGCTCTGCTGAGCTGAAAAAGGCCTTCTGCCAGCAGCAGGCATAAAGTATAAAAAATGAGGAGGACAAAAGTCCTGCCTCATTTTACTTTTTGAGATTGAAGAGAGGTCTTAAGTCAGCTTCCTTTATAGTTTTTACCTAAGTCATCGATAGGAAAAGACTATTTTTAAGTCCATATAGAATATGGTAAGATAAAACTATCAAAAAATGGAGGCCTTATGGAAAATCATCGGTTTAAAAATGAAGGAACATTCAAGCGGGAGATGACCCGCCGTCATCTGCAGATGCTCTCAATAGGCGGTGTTATAGGAACTGGTTTATTCTTAAGTTCTGGATATACTATCGCTCAGTCCGGACCTCTGGGGGCAGTGTTTTCTTATTTGTTCGGAGGTTTGGTTGTTTATCTGGTCATGTTTTCCTTGGGGGAACTGGCTGTTGCCATGCCTGTTACGGGCTCTTTCCACACCTATGCCAGCCGCTTTATCAGTCCTGGGACAGGTTTTGTAGTTGCATGGTCCTATTGGCTGTGCTGGGTGGTGGCTCTCGCCTCTCAGTTTTTAGGAGCTGCTATGCTCATGCAGCGCTGGTTCCCAGGAATTCCTGTCTGGTTTTTTGCTGCACTTTTTGCTGCTATAATTTTCTTTTTGAATACCTTGAGTGTCGGCTGGTTTGCTGAAACGGAGTACTATTTTTCCAGTATTAAAGTCTATGCGATTTTAGCCTTTATTCTGCTGGGATTGGGAGCTGTTTTTGGCCTGCTGCCTTTTTCGGGAACAGACCAAGCGCCTTTATTTTCTAACCTGACGGCTAATGGTCTTCTTCCCAAGGGCTGGGTCGGTCTTGTTTCTGTTATGCTTGCTGTTAACTACGCTTTTTCAGGTGTTGAAATGATCGGTATTGCAGCGGGAGAAACGGATAATCCGGAAAAGGAAGTGCCTGCCGCTATAAAATCTACCATTGCTCTCTTGATTGTCTTTTTTGCCTTAACTATCTTTGTTTTAGCCTGCCTGCTTCCTATGAAAGAAGCAGGAGTGACTGAAGCCCCCTTTGTTTTAGTTTTAGATAAAATCGGTCTGCCTTTTGCAGCCGATATTATGAATTTCGTTATCCTGACAGCAATTCTCTCAGCTTCTAATTCAGGTCTTTATGCTTCTGGACGAATGCTTTGGTCTTTGGCTAATGAAGGGATGCTCAGTAAAAAAATAGTGAAAATTAATAAGCAAGGTGTCCCGATGCGGGCAATGCTTTTATCAATGATAGGGGTCATTTTTACACTTTTTTCCAGTATTTATGCTGCTGATACAATCTTTTTAGCGCTTGTTTCTATTGCTGGCTTTGCAGTAGCGGTTGTTTGGCTGTCTATCCCTATTGCCCAAATAAATTTCCGTAAAAAATGGCTGCAGGATCATACAGAAGATGAGCTGACCTATAAAACACCTTTCAGTCCCGTTCTGCCTTATCTGACGAGTGCTTTGCTGCTGCTGTCCATTGTCGGGATTGCTTGGGATCCTTCACAGCGTGCTGGCCTTTATTTTGGACTCCCCTTCATGGTTATTGCTTATGTCTATTACCGTTTGTGGCACAAAAAATGGTAGACTGTCCTTTTGTATCTTAAATGGAGGTGATGTTAAAATGGCATTATTTAAGGATTTGCTGGCTGAAAACGATTATTTGATATTGGACGGTGCCTTAGGTACAGAACTTGAAAAAAGAGGTTTTGATGTAACAGGTAAGCTCTGGTCAGCTAAATATCTGCTGGAAAATCCCAAAGCTATCCAGGACCTCCACGAGCTATACTTAAGGACCGGCGCGGATATTCTTACAACGTCCAGTTATCAGGCGACTCTGCCGGGTTTGCAGGCTACCGGACTGTCGGAAAAGAAAGCTTTGGATATTATAGCATTAACTGTCCAATTAGCTAAAAATGCTCGAGACAGGGTCTGGCAGGAACTGTCTGAAAATCATAGAAAGCAACGGCCTTACCCGCTGATCAGCGGTGATGTCGGACCTTATGCAGCCTATTTGGCTGATGGTTCTGAATATACTGGTGCTTACCGTTTGACACAAGATGAGTACAAAGCCTTTCACAGGCCACGAATTCAGACTTTGGTGGCAGCAGATTGTGATTTACTGGGAATAGAAACCATTCCAAATGCCGACGAAGCTCGGGCGCTTCTTGATTTGTTGGCAGAGGAATTTCCTGATACTGAAGCTTATATGTCTTTTACGGCGCAAGATGACGCCCATATTTCTGACGGAACAGCCATTGAAGAACTTGCTCTCATGTGTGATAAAAGTGAGCAAATTTTAGCGCTGGGGATTAACTGCAGTGCTCCAAAAGTCTTCGACGGATTGCTCAGGCGAATACGTTCAGTCACAGATAAGCCGCTCATCACTTATCCTAACTCGGGCGAAGTTTATGATGGCACTACACAGACTTGGAAAGACTCTCCGGACCAATCGCACAGTTTGCTGGAAAATGTTCTGCGGTGGCATCAAGCAGGAGCAAAAATTGTCGGCGGCTGCTGCCGGACTGGACCGGAAGATATCAGTTATCTCTTTCAGGCAATTCGCCTAAAATAAGTGAAAGAGACTTCCGAGGAAAGCAGAATTGATAATCCGTCTTTCTTGGAAGTCTTTTTTAAAGAACTAATTTATCTCCGGCTAAAAAGCTGGACTCAAATTTTTGAGGCGGTCGGAGATATTTTTTGCCGAATTCATCAATAAGTCCGTGAAATTCCTGAGCGTCCTGAAAGGTGAAGGGAGCCGGAAGGATAGACAGTCTTTGGGCTAAGCTTTTATAGTCTGTCAGTTCCTCTATCCCGAGCTGTGTAAAAAGTGTCCTCGCGTATTTATCTGAAATAAACTGCGGCTGATCAAAAATATAGACCAGCAAAACGTCTGCTGTTTCCTGTCCGACGCCATGCAGGGACAGCAGCTCTTGACGCAGATTTTTGCCGTACCGCCGGATAATTTTCTCCGGCTTTTTTTGGTGCTCAAGGTACCACTGGGCAATGGTTTGAATAGCCTTGCTTTTATTTTTCATAAAACCGGCCGGTCTGATCCATTCCTCTAGTTCATCTTGCGGCAGTTTTGCGATTTTTTTGAAATCATAATGGTTTTTTTCTTGTAACACCTGCGAGGCACTGAGAGCATTTTTTTCAGTAGTATTTTGGATAAGAATCGCTTCAATGATAATTTGCTCTTTCGTCTCAGCTGGCCACCAATGTGTCGGTCCCATAGTGTTCAGCATCTTTTGGTATAAATCATAGAGTGTTAAATGCATAAAGGTCTTGGTCTTTCTTTTTTCCTACCGTTACCTTATCACAATTGGCCTTATTAATCAAAAAGAAAGAAGAAGGATTCCATAGAAGGGGCGGAAACAGATTTAGACAAAAGCAGGAAAGAGAGTGCAAAAAAGCTGGGATAGTGTTCATCCCAGCTACTGGATATAAAGTCTTATGACGATGCTTTTCTCTCGGAAATGATGATTTGATGGCCTTTATAATCTGCCAGAAGATGCTTGCTGTCAAGATGGTCAAGATAGAAATCGGTAATTTTATCGCGGATTTCCTGTTCAATCACTCTTCGGAGCGGTCGGGCTCCCATCGCTTCATCATAGCCAAGTTCAATAAGATGGTTTTTCGCTTGATCAGTAACCTCCAAGTCAATACCTTTTTTAGCTATTGTCTGCTGTACTTCGCTGAGCATCAGATTAACAATCTCTTTTAAGTCTTTTTTGCTTAAATGCGAGAATTCAATAACACCGTTAAATCGGTTTAAAAATTCCGGAAGGAAATAAGGTGCAATCCGATCCATAATGTCCTGCCGTTTTCCTGTCTCTTCAGTAGGGAGAGGGCTGCCAAAGCCGGCATTCGAGGTTGCAATAATAACTGTATTTTTAAAATCAACGGTATTGCCTTGTCCATCTGTCAGCCGACCGTCGTCTAAAACCTGCAGAAGCAGTGTGATAACCTGAGGATCAGCTTTTTCAATTTCATCAAGCAAGATGATAGCATAAGGGTTTCGGCGGACCCGTTCAGTAAGTGTGTTGCTGTTATCGTCATAGCCCACATAGCCAGCAGTCGTACCGATCAGTTTTGAAACAGCTGTCCGGTCTGAGTATTCCGACATATCCAGCCTGATAATGGCCTCCTTGGAACCAAACATATCAAGGGCTAGCTGCTTAGCTAATTCTGTTTTCCCTACACCTGTCGGTCCGACAAAGAGAAAACTGCCAATCGGACGATTGCCTTCATCAAAACCTGCTCGATTGCGCCGGATTGCCCGAGCTACAGCAGCTACCGCTTCATTTTGTCCGATGACTTTTCCCTGTAAACGCTCACCCATTGCTTTTAATCGTTCGATGTCACTGGCTCCCATATTTGAGACAGGGATACCTGTCAGGCGTTCAACCGACTCGGCCACATCATTGATTGTAGCTGTTACTTTTTGACCTTCTTTATGATTATCAATCTGCTTTTGCAAGTCATCAATCCGTGTTTTAGCAGCTAGGGCTGTTTCATAATCTTCTCGGGCAGCGGCCTCTTCTTGCTTGTTTTTTTGCTGTTTGATTTCTGCTTCGAGCGTTTTGACATCTGTGACTGGATGCTGCGCTGCTAAATGGGCAGCAGTCATATCAATAAGGTCAATAGCCTTATCCGGCAAACTGCGCTGCGGGATATACTGAATAGAATAATCAATGGCAGCTTTTAAGACCTTATCCGGTAAAATCACATTATGATGCTGCTCATAAAGTGTGCGAATTCCCATCAGAATCTGGAAAGTATCTTGATCTGAAGGAGCATTGACCTTAACCTCATTAAAACGGCGGGCAAGTGCAGCATTTTTCATGATGGTATTGCGGTATTCATCTTGGGTCGTTGCCCCTATGACGGTTAAATCAGCGCGGGACAAGGCTGGTTTTAAAATATCTGCCAACCCTTTTGAACCACTGTCACCACCGGTGCTGCCGGCACCAAGAATTTGATGGATTTCATCAAAAAATAAAATAATATTGCCGGCATCTTTTACTTCCTGAATTAAATTTTGAATGTTTTCTTCAAAACTGCCGCGATACTGTGTGCCGGCTTCTAGACCAGAAATATCAATCGAAATAATGTCCTTATTTTTAATTGCAGCAGGGACATCGCCATTGACAATGGCCTGAGCTAGCCCTTCAACGACGGCTGTTTTACCCACCCCGGCATCTCCGACAAGAACAGGATTATTTTTTGTCCGGCGGGAAAGAATCTCTGCTGTTTCCTGAATCTCCTTATTACGTCCAATCACCGGGTCTAAATGCGACTGACGCGCCTCCTGTGTCAGATTTGTTCCCAATTTAGCCAAAATCCCATCTGTTTTTGGTCCAACAGGACTTTTAGCTTTTTCTGGATTTCCGGGAAGTTTGCCGGTTGCTCTGTACTGTTCAAATTCTTCCGGCGTAATTTCCCGTCCGTTAATCAGATAGCGGCGGTTTTCAGTGTTGTAACCGCCCATATTGCCCATCAGCTGGTTGAAGATATCATCCATATTTCCAAAAGGATCACGATTAGAATAATTTGCCATAATGCATACCTCACTTTTACGTAGAAATAATATTATTATATGATTTATACTTAGAAGGTAATACAGGACTAAATAAATGAAATCCCATTAGAAAGCTTTTTAGGATTATTTTCTCAATTACCTTCTGATACTATTATATATTATTGGTCAGTAAAGGTCAATATAAAATGATACAAAACTTCGTTTTTTTAGCAAAATATGGAAATAATACCTATTTTTTGATATTATGATAGGATTTTGGGAATAATAGCGAATTTAAGAAGCCAAACGAGGGCACTAAATGATGTCTTCGATAATCGACAAGAGATAAGAATCAGTCCAACGTTTGCTGGAATAAAAGTAGTGACAAATGACGAATTTCCTGCTACTATTTTCTTGAAGAGTTCTGTGTTCTTAGAATGGATTCTAAATTTGTGAGGGTTGAATATGACTGTCAGGTTTGAAAAAGGGATAACTAAAGATAATGCTCTTCTTTTATGTGAATGGTCCAATGAAGAAGGAGAAGCATTTCAGGAACAATGGATGGGATCTCGAATTTCTTATCCTCTGAATTATGGCAAGATAAAAGAACTGGAGAATATCTTTTCGATTTTCAATAAGGAGAAATTTATCGGAGTGATACAAGAAGTATGTATTGATAAGGATAAGATACATATAGGAAGATTTGTCATAGATCCCCGAAAAACAGGACTGGGTCTCGGGACAGAAGCGCTGAGAGAATTCATGGCCTTCATTTTTAAAGATGAGGCTATTAAAAGTATTTCGCTAACTGTTTTTGATTTCAATCAAAAGGCCAAGAAACTTTATGAGAAACTCGGATTTGAAATTGATGAAATCATTGAGACCCCGAAACTGAAATATATCATGAGGAAATATAGGTAAATGTCAGTTCGCATTTACCCTTTAAAATATATTGAAATGTGTATATTCACTATAATAAAAAAAGTCAGACCTTCCCTAAATTAAATTTATAAGGGCCAGATCAATCAAAACAGTAAACTAAAGCCTAGGCCCCTGCTTTCTGACTGGGGCAGGCAGTCATGTCTGGGAAACTGGACAATTTTTTTATACTTATATCCTAAAAAATCAACAGTAAGTAAGACATAATTATTTTCGAATGATAACCCAACAATTGTGGCAAAGGTCACTTGCTTTTTCGGTTTTACTGTGCTATGCTAACAAAAATTAAAACGAATTATCTGCAGGGAACAAGGAGCAGGCTATGGCTAAAAAGAAAGGTTTAAGCAGACCGACAAAGATTTTCTGGGGACTGCTGGCTGCGGTTCTCATCGTTATCACTGGAATTTGGGAGTATAATCGTTACATGGAAAAGAAAAAGGTTGACCAGCTTTACCAGCACGGCTTTCAGTTTCTGGAAGAACAAATCGCCACTTATATTAAAGAGAACTATTCCGGTGTCAGTAAAATCGAGTTTTCACCGATTTATATAGACGGTGACGGGTGCTTTACGGTAAGAACGGCTTATACTGTCCCTATCATTTATGACGAAGAGGGGAATAAGGCACAGTTTGGCGGAAAAATAGACCATTTTGGACATCCCCGATACGGGCTTCTTAATTATCTTCGGATAGATTGGGATATTTATGGTACAGAAATAATTGAACTGGCCAGTGGGAAAGATTATTATGTCGAAGTGACTTACGGAGACAGCCTGCCGGAGGACACGAAATGGACAGAAAATGAGAATATTGACAACAACATTAAAGCCTTAATAGATATAGGGAAGCTGAAAGGAATTGAAAAGTCGGCTCAGGGCAGTCCGTCGGCTGAAGTCCGTTACAATGTGACGTTTAAGAAGGGGATACTCAAATAAAAAGGAGGGGCAGGAATGACACTGACAGATAAAAAGATACAGAGCTTGCAGGATGTTGTGAAGGATTACGCTTCATATAAAGAAGGGGAGATATTTGAAATTCCAGAAACAAATGAGTACTACCAAGTGGTTAACAGTATAGATGAGACCACTCAGGCTCTGGCCGTTGTTCCTGTGGACAATAGTAAGGGCCATAATCCAGACTATTCCCAAACGGCTATCGTAGTGGCAGGGACCCAACCTGGTTTCACTGAATCCACTAAAAATGCGATTGAAGCTAGAAGCGGAATGACTCCGCAGGTGGACGATATTTCCGATTTTTATGACAGCACAGCTGCCAAACTGGAAAAAGACCATGGCGGCGGGACCATTTCCAACATGTCCGGCTTCAGCCAGTCGGGTCCGGCAGTTGCTAAAGTAGCCGCAGCGCATCAGGAAGGGGCGGCTTTGTTTTCGACTAACAACAAGTAGGCAGACAGAGGTGCATAAAGGCCTTTGTATCTTGTTGGAATTGAACACGCCCTAAAATCCTAGTGAAAAAGATGGCTGTCAGCGTGATGCCAGTATCGCTTGCCATCCCCTATTTTCATACGGGCTTTGTATCTTGTGTATAGGGGGAGATGTTATGGGAGTAACGACTGATTTAGACACGCTTGCCCAAGCGGCCAAGGAGACCAAGAAAGCGCAGGAGCGTTTTGGTCATTCAGGGGGCGTTAGCGGCAAAAAGTACGGCTTGGTCGGGAGAGCAAGAGGAGCTGCAGAGTTGGTTAGAAGGCCAGGCCGAAGAGCTTCAGTCGTTTGCGCAGGGGCCGCTATCCGGAGAGCTGGCGGATTGTTTTACGGGTCAGGCAGCTGACAGTGCAGCGGCCTATCTAGCCGAATGGCCGCAGGCAGATTTGAGTAATCCAATAAGGGTTTAGAATCACTGGCACAGCTGCAGATACAAGAAGCCAGTCATTATCAGAACCTCTCTGATTTATTGAATCTTTTATAGAACAGCCGGTCTTTAGACCAGCTGTTTTTCATTGTGTGACTTTCAGTCCGTCACGCTCCGTAGGGTGCGTGACAAATGAACCACCCGCTATGCGGGTGCGCGATGAAGGTTATACCAAAAAAACTCCAAACGCGCTACAATAAAGGTGTTCAAGCCTATTGTAAAGGGAAAGGAGAAAAATATGGCGCAAATGGCACATAGTTTATCACATACAAAGTGGCTGTGTCAATACCACATTGTCTTCACCCCTAAGTATAGACGAAAAATCATCTATAATCAATATCGAAGTAGTCTGGGAGAGCTATTTCGACGATTGTGTAGTTATAAAGGTGTTGAAATTATCGAAGGTCATCTGATGCCAGACCATGTTCCTATGTTAGTGAGTATTCCTCCGAGATTAAGTGTATTAAGTTTCATGGGATATTTAAAAGGCAAGAGTGCTCTTATGATGTTCGACAAACACGCTAATTTCAAGTACCAATTCGGCAATGCCATTTTTGAGTAGAAGGGTACTATGTGAGCACGGTAGGATTTAATGAAGCCACTATCAAAACATACATTCAGGAACAGGAAAAACATGACATTGCACTTGACAAGCTGAGTGTGAAAGAATATGAAGATCCCTTTAGGGATAATGGCAAGTAATGCGAATCCCTCTTTAAGAGTTTTGTGACGAGTCAAGAGCGATAAGGCTTTAACAGCAGTGCAGACACATTAAATAGGGTTAGTAAAAATGATATGGCTCTGAGTAAAAATATAAAAAATCAACAGTAAGTGTCTAGAGTTTTGGGAATTGAAAAATAAATAGAAAAAGGGGGAACGGATAAGTCCGTTCCCCCTTTTTCTGTGCTCGAAATAAAAATGAAAGGACACAAAACAATGGCTGATAACTTAGAACTCGTGATGGATAATTGAGACATTAGAAATTTTTGAAGTCATTGTGAGTTGAAACACTTAATACCAGATGAGGAAAAGTGAATGAAAAATACTAATGATGAGTAAGAAGATATCACTAAACCTCCTTTACACCAATGGATTGATTATTATCAAGCATTTGGTTTAGGTAGCTTTTGTTAGATGAAATTTTAAACGATACACAAAAAAACAGCCCGTCAAAGAAAAAATGTTACTAACGATAATAGACTATCCTTATCTAGCTTATCAAAGGAGATGTAAATGTAATATGATTTAAAATGCTTAATTACCCAGAGAGGAGAAATGATATAACATTTGGTGAAACAAGTCAATGCGCTAGTCAATTGTTGTTATTACTAAATCTTGTGTTGGGATTTATTCTTTATAAGGACCCCTATGTAGACAGAGATAAGGCGTCAATTGCTTTATTCTTAATAGTAGTGACTTTTATTCTTTATCAATTTGATTTAGTTATTCCGTTAATTCGTTTTTTGAAGTAATGGCTAATCCGTTTAAGAATTGGGAACATCAGAAGTGATGCTACGTAGATTACAAAGCTTGCGCCTGCTCCTACAATAATAAAAGCTATTAGTTTTAATTTCACATTAATTGAAACTGGTGCCATAAACCAAAGCACGAAACAAAAGTATGATGAGAAAAACAAAATGAATCCTAAGATAGGAAATAGTTGTTTTGGATGCAACTTATAAAGAGCATGTTCTGTTGTCGTTAAGGTATATAGTCGTCTTTTATAATGATACTCATTATTTTCAATCTTGAGATTTCTTCGAACTGACCAAGACAACTTGAAATAGCTACTAGAAAAAACATAGTAATGATTGTTTAAGGTTTTTAAATCTGAATTAGGATGTTTGATATAATCCTTCTCAATTGTTAACAGACAGCTGGTTAGTTTACTACCAAGCAAATAAAAGAGTTGATGTTTTCTTGTATGTTGAATAAACTGATTGATTTGTTGTAACTTTAACACCTTATTCTCTTCTGTAATAGGCTGAAATAGTTGAAGTTCGATTGTTTCATAGAACGGAAATAAAATATCATTTAGTATTTGCTGATGTTTTGTCTCAATAAAAGGTTGATATTGATGCTTTGTGGCTAGAATGATAGTTAAGATGAGTGTTCCTAAATTGGTGAAGACTAATAAATGGCTAAGAAGCCAATTGAAGAAATTGATAAAAATATTAATGTCCATAGATGTATTCCTCGTATTTCTGAAGGGAGCTGAGAAATGATAACAACTTTAATTTTGGTAACTTTCTGGATAGGGTTAGCAGTAAGTTTCCTAATTTATAGCCTTGTAGTTATATTGCCATTGAAACATAAAATTCCATTTTACTGGTTTTGGTATCCTCCCATTTAATTTTGTGAGTATTTGGTATTTATTACTTATCCTTTATTATATCAATATTTAACAAGGAGTGACAAATGAGCCCATTGATTCTTTTTAATATTAGTTTTGCTATGGCTTTTATGCCATGTTTATCATTCGGTATTATCGAAAAGAACCTTTCGAGTTGATGTTGTTTTTCTTTGTGATGAATACCTCAGCAACGCTTTACCATATTTTTAACTACTTTAGAACAATTTTCATCTATTACACTGGAACAAATGTAAACACCTGAACGCTACTTTCCGATGGCGTGGGTGTTGTAGGAAGATGCACATTATCGTGATTTTCGCTCAGATTGCAAGGTATTGTATAGCATGATGAAAAATCGTTTAAAACTATCTGCTAAAAATGGCTGGGTAGATGAGTTAGTTCATGTTTATATTGAGTTTTCGAATGCAGAGATCCAATGGTATTTTAACTGCTTCAAACCGACAGCTATCAAAAATAAGAATGAACTGTCAGACTATGGTTTAATTTATGAACTCAGTCAATATTCTAACACCGATGGCCAGTTGGCCAAACGTATCTACATTGGCAATGCCAAGATCTACGATGCTGAAAAGTACAAACAAGAACGCTTGGAATATCAAGAAAAAGCTTTCCAAAAATGAATCAAAAAACGCCAAAACAGACCCCGTAAAAATAATTTACGGGAGATGTCAAAAGATTTAACGGGGCAGTTAACAATTTTGCCCCGAATTATAAAGACTCTAGTAAACCTAATTTTAGTAAAGAGCATTATAGTTCTAGAAAGAGTTGAGCAAAAATCGACAGTAAGTGTTGACAGACAAGTGATATTAGGGTATACTAGTGGAGGTTTTGAATAAAACTGACCTAAGACAGCAGGGGAGCTTGGCTCGTAATCTTCCTGCCGAGGCACAAAACGTCATTAATGAATAACGTATTTGTACTTTCGTGTCTAGGTTTAGGTGCGATTTTTTTGTGCCTAGCCCAAAAATAAAAACGGAGGTAAAAGGAATGAGTGAAGCCATTATCGCTAAAAAAGCTGAGCAGGTTGAACGTGTTGCCGAAAAAATGAAATCAGCAGTAAGTATTGTTGTTGTTGATTCACGCGGTCTTACCGTTGAACAAGATACTGTTCTGCGCCGTTCTCTGCGTGAAAGCGGTGTTGAATTCAGAGTTGTTAAAAATTCTATCTTGACCCGTGCAGCTGAAAAAGCAGGTCTTGACGATTTGAAAGATATTTTTGTCGGACCGTCTGCAGTAGCTTTTTCAAATGAAGATGTGATTGCTCCGGCAAAGATCATCAATGATTTTGCAAAAGATGCTGAGGCTCTTGAAATTAAAGGCGGTACGATTGAAGGCGCTGTTTCAACCAAGGAAGAAATTCAAGCGCTTGCCAAACTGCCAAACCGCGAAGGTATGCTTTCTATGCTTCTTTCTGTACTGCAAGCACCAGTGCGCAATGTTGCCTATGCTGTTAAAGCAGTTGCGGAAAGCAAAGATGATGTTGCCTAAGCGTTTTGTTACATTATCTTGCAGCTAAGCTGCAAAAACATTTGATTAAACTGATAATTTGGAGGAATACACAATGGCATTGAACATTGAAAACATTATTGCTGAAATTAAAGAAGCATCAATTCTTGAACTTAACGATCTTGTAAAAGCTATTGAAGAAGAATTTGGTGTAACTGCTGCTGCACCGGTTGCTGCTGCAGGGGCTGCAGGCGGAGCTGAAGAAGCTGCTGCTAAAGATTCATTTGATGTTGAATTAACTGCTGCAGGCGACAAGAAAGTTGCTGTTATCAAAGTGGTTCGTGAAATTACAGGTGAAGGCCTTAAAGAAGCTAAAGGCCTTGTTGATAACGCACCATCTGTTCTTAAAGAAGGCGTTGCTGCTGCAGAAGCTGAAGAACTTAAAGCTAAGCTTGAAGAAGCAGGTGCTTCAGTTACTCTTAAATAATCATTTACTGATTATTTAAGGGTGAAAGCAAAGCCAAGTTTTAAACTTGTTAATGCTAAAGCAAATTAGGAAGTATTTCAGTTGAAACTTCCCCACAAACACCCTCACAAAAAATGTGGGGGTGTTTTGTGTTGTCATAACAGTTTTGCTTCTAGTTTGCTAATATTAAACTGCAATAAAATTGGTAAGATAATATGTGGACGGTAAGTGTCCACTCTTTGTTTTATAATGGATTTATAAAATCATACAACGAGGTGTCAATTGAATGAAATACTACCAAGTTCAAACAAGAGAAGCTAGTTAAAGCGTTTGAACATTTTTTGGAAAACTGGAGAGAAATCGTCTGAGATTAGAAGTGTTTTTGATAACTTATGTGGACTTCTAAACAAAATAGATACTTTGTAAAGACTTAAAATTGAGGGGGCTAATGAACGATCAAGAGAGATTATTAACCATTTTTTTACGCTTACAAGCTGGAGCAGCTGCGCTTGGCTATCATTTGGTACAAGAAAGTCATTGCAAGTGACGGACAAGACTTGAGTGATTAAAAGATATATCTCCAGAAAAATCTGGAGATTTTTTAGTTTACAGTGTTTTTGATGGTTATGATTTAGCTATAAGAAAAAAGCAGTTAAGAATTAATTAGCAGCAGAATAGTCTCCTAGTTCTCCTGCTAAGACTTGCCGTGGCGGAATTTTTTTGATTAAAACATGGTATAATAAAGGCGTAATACAGGTTTGCTTATTCAGAGGATTAATAGCTGCCGCAGCAGCCTTGTTATGGAGGTTTTTTAATGGCCTTGAAGGTGGATGATTACATTAAACATTTAGAACATGAATTCGCTTTGATAGAACATGGCTTTAAAACAGAACAAAAGCAGGCTTTAGCTGATTTTAATAGCAAGGCTTCTGCCTCTATCAAAAATCTGGCTTTTAAAGCTTACCAATCTGATGTCTATCAAGTCAGAATGTATGCTGTCTTTCTCTTTGGCTATTTATCAGATAATGAGACTGTTTTAACATTCATGAGAGATAAAGTTTCTAAGGATGATAATTGGCGGGTACAGGAAGTATTAGCAAAGTCCTTTGATACCTTCTGCCGAAAAACTGGTTATGAAACAGCACTTCCGATTATTGATGAATGGCTGAACAACAGCAATCCTAACACTAGAAGAGCGGTCACAGAGGGTTTGAGAATATGGACAAGCCGGCCGTTTTTTAAAGAAAAACCAAATGAGGCCGTTGAAAGGCTGTCGCGTTTAAAAGAAGACAGCAGTCAGTATGTCAGAAAGTCTGTGGGCAATGCTTTAAGAGATATCAGCAAAAGGTTTCCTGAACTGATTAAAGCAGAAGTGGAAAGCTGGAGCTTAGAGAGCAGAGAAATCAGACAAGTCCACAAACTGGCTAGCAAATTTTTAGAGAAATAATCTAGCTGCGGGATGAATAGTAAAAATATTGCTCTTTTATCAGGATATCTAATTGGGAAAATCCAGAAGATGTAGCCCAAGGAATTCTTTATGCCTGTCTTGCAAAAAAACGTATGAGAATTTCATATGCGGTAATATGTTCGATTTCAAATTTTTTTGATGATTTTCCAGATCACATAGTAGCTGAAAAAGGCAATGACATGCTCTTTTAGATTTGTTGTGGTAAGCAGCAATTAATATCATTGGATTATTCAACAATTCTCTGACCACAAGTACCAGATGGGTTTTGCATTGCATAAACAAAAAATTACAATTCTTTTTGTTTTGTTCAATATAAAAAGGCGGGTTTGTAAAAGCTAGTAAACTTTTTCTTTACAACTGTTTTTACTTGACTTGGAGTCTACTTCAAGGTGTATAATGAAAACGTTTAAATAAGTGAAAAAATAAGGAGGTCTCTTATGGAATATACAAAATTGGGGAATACCGGGCTTGAAGTTTCTAAATTATGTCTCGGCTGTATGAGTTTTGGTGATGCAAGTCTGGGTTACCATCATTCCGGCTGGCTGCTTGATGAAGAGAAGTCGCGTGTCATTATAAAAAAAGCTTTAGATTTAGGCTTTAATTTCTTTGATACCGCCAATGTTTACGGCAAAGGGACAAGTGAGGAGTACCTTGGTCGTGCTTTGCGTGACTTTGCCGATCGCGATGAAGTGGTGATTGCGACCAAGCTTTTCTTTGGAGACAACTGGCTTATGGGTAAAAATCCAAGGGGCTTATCCCGTAAGGCTATTTTCAGTCAGGTTGAAGCCAGTCTTAAACGTTTGGGAACGGACTTTATTGATGTGCTTTACATTCACCGCTGGGATTATCAAACCCCCATTGAAGAAACGATGGCTGCACTGAATGATTTAGTGCGGTCAGGCAAAGTTCACTATCTTGGCGCATCGGCTATGTACACTTGGCAGTTCCAAAAGGCTCAGTATGTGGCTGAGAAAAACGGCTGGACAAAATTTGCTGTGATGCAGAATCATTATAATATGCTTTATCGTGAAGATGAGCGTGAAATGATTCCTTTTTGCAAAGATTCAGGTGTCGGACTGGCTCCTTACAGTCCTTTGGCAGCAGGACGTGTGGTGCGCGACTGGAATGCTGATACTCCCCGCAGTAAGACAGACCAAGTCGCTAAATCAAATTATGACAGCACGGAAGCAGAAGACAGAGCCATCGTGGCGCGCGTTGCAGAAACAGCCGAAAAATATGGTGTGACACGTGCTCAGGTTGCATTGTCCTGGCTTTGGGGAAAGGGAATCGATTCGCCTATTGTCGGAGTAACTAAAGAAAAGTATTTGGATGATTTTATGGGTGCTTTTGACCTTACCTTGACTGATGAAGATATGGCTTATTTGGATGAAAAATATCTGCCGCATAAAATTGTCGGTGCCTTATAGCCAATAAAGAAGCTGAGACGGATTCCTGCGGTGAAACCATCAGGAATCTGTTCTCTTTTTAAACTATCATTTTTTATCTTGACACAGTGTCATAAAAGAGTATAATAGAAGCATAATTTGACACAATGTCAAATAAAAAGGAGGAAAAGTGGGCAGAATTTCTAAAGAAGAAAGTCTAAAACGACGAGAAGCCATCATTGATGCTGCACAAGCTCTTTATCAGGAAATCCCATTTAAGGAGATTAATGTCAAGGAGATTGGCAGGCGTCTCTCTTTTACGCGCACAGCTGTTTATACCTATTTTGATAATAAAGAAGAAATCTTTTTAGCTCTTTTAAAACGCGAATATCTAAAGTGGGAAGAAGATTTGCAGGTCATCTTGGAAAAAGAAAAACTCAGCCCGGCTGTATTTGCTGAGGAAATAGCTGAAAGCCTTGAAAAGAGGCTGACATTGTTAAAAATTCTGGCGGTAGATATGGCTTCACTGGATGCTGAAAGCCGTATGGAGCCTTTGGTCGCTTTTAAGAGCGTTTACGGCCGTTCTCTTGATATGGTCAGACAGCTCCTTGAGAAGCATTTCCCGGAGCGAAATCAGAATGACAATCAACAATTCATTTTTGTCTTTTTCCCGTTTTTGTATGGTGTCTACCCCTATACAGAAGTGACTGATAAGCAAAAGCAGGCTATGGCAGAAGCGGATGCCCCTTATGTTTATATGACAGTAAAAGAAATGATAGCAAATGGTATTTTGAATTTGTTAAAGTAAGGAGAATAAAATGTATTTAATTGATATCACAATAAAAACGGACCGAGTGCCTGCAGACAGAGCAGAAGAACTTCTGGAAAGGCACCAGGCTTGGTTCAGTGCACAGGCTGAATCTGGTCAATTCCTAATGGTCGGCCCTTACCGCGATAAAGAAATGGCGGGTGTTGTCATTGCGCAGGCCGGCAGCCGGAAGGCATTGGAGACAGTCCTTGCTGAAGATGCTTACTATCCGGATATGGCAGTCTATGATGTTCATGAATTCCAAGCCAATATTATTGCAGACAATATCACAGATTATAAAGGAAAGTAAGAGGTAAAAGGATGACAGGGAAAACAGAAGCTAAGATTGCACTAGGGACATGGTCTTGGGGAAGCGGCGGTTTTGCAGGCGGCGACACAGTTTTTGGCAACCAGCTGGATACCGCTGATTTGAAAGATGTTTTTGATACTGCCATGTCCAACGGTCTTAATCTATTTGATACAGCTTATGCTTATGCAAATGGTGAGTCAGAGCGTATTTTAGGGGAACTGATTAATGCTTACGGCCGTGACCAAGTGGTTATTTCAGATAAATTTACACCGGGTATGCAAAACGATGCAGCTGAAAATCCGGTTATTGATATGCTGGAAGGCAGTTTGAAACGCTTAGGAACGGATTTTATTGATATTTACTGGATTCACAATTCGGCAGATGTGGAAGGCTGGACGCCCCTTTTAGCTGATGCGGTTAAGACAGGAAAAATCGGCCGTGTCGGTGTGTCCAATCACAGTCTTGCCCAAGTCAAACGTGTTCAGGAAATTTTAGCAGCGCATCATATTAAGCTTTCAGCTGTTCAAAACCATTTTAGCCTTTTATACCGCCGCTCAATTGATGAGGGCCTTCTTGATTACTGCAAAGAAAATGCTATTCAGTTCTTTTCTTATATGGTTTTAGAGCAGGGGGCCTTATCAGGAAAATACGATGAAAATCATCCGCTTCCGGCAAATTCAAATCGCGGCAAAACCTATAACCCGCTTTTCCCTGCCATAAAGGACTTGTTAAATCATTTGCGCCTGTTAGCTGATAAGTATTCAGTTTCTCCGGCACAAATTGCAGCAGCCTGGGCGATTGGACGCGGTACTACACCGATTTTGGGGGTAACCAAAGCTGAGCAGGTGGACGATGCAGCTGAAGCGGCAGCAATTGTTTTGACAGATGAAGAAGTCTCTCAGCTTGAAAAAACAGCCGCTGCTTCTAATGCTGATACAAGCGGCGGCTGGGAAGGTCAAGCGTGATTAAAGAAGCAGAAGTAGGAGAAAGGATTTTAACGATGAAAACAACCGTTTTTGCTTTCCATCCCCATTTAAACAATGGGTCGCGTGTTAATGCATCACTGGCAAAGGCTGCCAGCGATGCAGGTTTTGAAGTCCGTGATATTTACAGCTTATATCCTGATTTTGTGATTGATGCAACGGCTGAACAAGCTGCACTTGAAAAAAGTGATCGCATTGTTTTGCAGTTTCCCATCTACTGGTATCAAACACCTGCTCTTTTGAAGCAATGGTTTGATGATGTTTTAGAATATGGCTGGGCTTATGGATCAAAAGGCCATGCTCTGCAAGGCAAAACGATCGTTTTAGCAGCAAGTTTTGGAGCCGGAGCAGACGATTACCAACCGAACGGGTGATTCCGGACAACCGTGGAAGAAGTTTTAAAACCCATTACAACTATCCAATACCATACAGGTCTCTTGTTCTTAGAGCCTTTTATCGTCACAGGAAGCCTGAACCTCAGCGATGAAGCATTGGCTGAGCAGGCTCAAGCTTATCAGGCAGTTTTATCAGCAGAGTAATAGAAAGGCGATTCTTTCAGTAGCTTAAAGGAAAGGAGAAAACCATGCAGTATGTCACGCTTAATACAGGTGCGCTGATGCCTCAGCTGGGATTTGGTGTCTACCAGATTCCTGAAAAAGAAACGGCAGCCATTGTCAGTCAAGCTATCAAAACAGGTTACCGGCATATTGATACAGCACAGTATTACCGCAATGAAGTCGGTGTCGGTCAGGCAGTCAAGGCGTCCGGATTGCCGAGAGAAGATTTCTTTATAACAACAAAATTAGCGACTTCCGGTTATGGGGCAACAAAGACACAGATCAGCCTAGCCTTGAAAAAGTTGCAGACAGATTATATTGATTTGATGTTAATTCATTGGGTGGTATCAGATTATCTCGGTACCTACCGGGCCTTGCAGGAGGCATATGAAGCAGGACAATTAAAAGCGATTGGTTTGTCAAATTTTAATCAAAAGCAGATTAAAGAAATTTTAGACCGTTTTTCTGTCAGGCCTGCTGTCTTGCAAAATGAAATGCATGTTTTCCGCCAGCAGGCTGCTATGCGCCAATTTTGCCATGATAACGGCATTCAATTTGAATCATGGGCGCCTTTTGGCGAAGGAAAGAAAAATATTTTTGCACATCCTTTGCTGACAGCGATAGGAAATTCATATGGCAAAACAGCTGCCCAAGTCATTTTACGTTTTTTACTGCAAGAAGATGTGGTAGCTATTCCCAAATCAGCTGATTCCGGGCGCATGCGGCAAAATTTTGAGATTTTTGATTTTGAACTATCATCTGAAGATATGGAAAGCATCCGTCAGCTTGATCGTGGCCGGAGCCTCTTCGGCTGGAATGGTTAGAGCTGAAAAAACAGGTGAGTTTGCAGCTTCTGGCAGATTTAGCCTAAAATAAAATCAGTACTTTCGGGTACTGATTTTTTTAGTTTTATGACTGATTTTAGGTTGAGAACAAAAAACGTTTTTTAAAAGAGGAGAGCAAATATTATAAATGCAGCTGAGTTTTATCATAAAGATCTTGCAAGATATCAATGAGGACTTTGATGCTGGCTGAATAACTGTCCTTATGGATACAAAGAACGAAGTCGAAATGCTCGGGGCAGTCAAAAGGGATCCAGCTGAAGGCACCGCTGTGATCATTTAGATAGCCAGGCGATAAGCAGATCGCTTTATCGCTGGCTACTTGAATCAAAGTAAAATCATGGGTCGGGCTGTTATAGTAGCTGATGGGAACTTGTGACAGCACACGCTGCTGTACCTGACGCAGTGTTTTTGAAGATCCGCCGTTTATCAGGAGTGTTCGATGGGCTAAGTCTTTACTGGCAACATGGCTTTTTTGCGCTAAGGGATCCTTATTTTGGCAAAGCAGATAGATGTGGCTGGTATATAAAGGATAGGCAGTGATACCAGTCAGTTTTTCGGCTTCTTCTTTAGGCAGCAGAATCATATCTAATTCTTTCTGGATAAAAGCAGTTATGGAGTCATTCGGTGCCTGTATTTCAGGAACGATTTGGACAGTGGGCTGTTTTTCCTCGAATTCTTTGATCGCTTGAGGGAGCAGGTAAAGAGCTGAACGTGAAGCAAAACCAATCTTAATAGAATTTTTGTACTTCTCGCCCATATTCTGAGCCTGTTCTATAGCTAACTGCCACTCAACAGAAATGCGCTGCAGGGAGCTTACCAGCTGTTGACCGGCAGGTGTCAGCCGAATACTTTTCCCGATTCGCTCGAAAATTAAAAAGCCGACCTCTTCTTCAATAACTTTAATCTGATAGGACAAAGATGGCTGTGAGATAAATAGGTTTTCAGCAGCTCGGCTTAAATTAAGTGTTTTAGCCGTTTCAATAAGGTATTCTACTTGTTTGATATTCATAAGCTTCTCTTATAAAAATATTTTATAAATAATAGGAATTATGTATTGGACAGTTTTATTATACGACATTATAATGGAAGTATCAAGTGAAGAGATAGGAGAAAAGATGTCTGACCAAGAACTGTTAAAAAACCTTTACCGTCAAGTCAATCAGGCGATGGTTGCCAAAGATACGGCTGCTTTAAGAGAGCTTCTGCAGCCCGATACCGTTTTAGTCCATATGTCCGGCTATATCCAGCCCGTCGCAGAATGGCTAAGTCAGATTGAGACTGGAGAAATGGTTTACTATTCTTGGAAAGAAGAAGCTATCAAAAACTTGGTTATCGACGGCAATAAGGCGAGCTTAATAGGGCAGAGCCGTGTTAAAGCTAAAGTTTGGGGGAGCGGTCCTCATACTTGGCCTTTGCAGATTAAAATGTTTTTTGAAAAAGTTGGAGAGAACTGGAAAATTACAAAACAGATCGCTTCAACTTATTAAAGAAAATGGAGGATATACAGATGACAATGACAGCAGCAGAAGAATTAGCAGATCGGTCAGAGCTGAAATTGTTAGTCGATCGCTATGCAAATGAGTCCGATAAAGACAATCAGGATTATTATGTTAATATTTTCACTCCTGACTGTCAGGTCCGTGTTTACTTTAATAATGAGGTGGGCATGGAATTTGATAATGTTCAGGATTTGATTGCAGCCTATAAAAGTTTTGGTGCAGCCAAAGAGGCCTTGCATATTAACGGACAGCAAGTGGTTGAATTTCAAGATGCAGAACATGCTACAGGAGTGTGCTATGGCTTGGCTCATCTGGTTAATGAAGAAGACGGAGCAGACAAAATAACAACACACGGCATTCGCTACTATGATAGCTATGTTAAACAAAACGGGAAATGGCTGATTGCTGAACGCGATCAATACTTTGTTTTTTCAAAAACTGAAGATTTATAAAAAGCGACAGTCGTTTAAGGCTGTCAGCAGCCATTCACGGCCTTTGTATCTTGTTGGAACTGAACACGGCCTAAACGCTGCGGGAAAAAGATGTCCTGACTTAGAATCTGGCGATTCGTCAGTCAGTCCCCTATTTTCCTTTTGCGTTTTTCACGGCCTTTGTATCTTGTTAATTGAACATGGCCTAAGCTCTTTGCAAAAAAGATATCCCTCCCTCGAGTCTTTAGTGACTCATCGGTCAGGCTCCTATTTTTGCTGTGAGCTTTAAACGGCCTTTGTATCTTGTTAATTGAACATGGCCTAGGTTTTCTTTCTTATCTTAATCAAATGGAGGTATTTTATGGCTAAGAATGTATTAATTATTGGCGCGACAGGTTCTTTAGGTCGTGCGCTTACACAAACGCTTCTTGAGGAAACAGATGCACAGTTGACACTGTTTTCGCGCTCAGCAGATCGTATCCCTGCAGATGATGCACGGGTAAAAAAGATTTCAGCAAGTGTTTTCGATGCGGCTGAATTAAAACAAGCAGTGGCTGATCAAGATGTGATTTTTGCGGCTCTTTCCGGAGATTTGCCTGCAATGGCACAAGCAATTATCGAAGCGACAGGTAACAGTGCAGAACAAAGGCTGGTTTTTGTCAGCTCTTATGGGATTTACGGAGAATTACCGGGACAAAATGGACGGGTGGATCCAGTCCTTCGCTCCTACCGTCAGGCTGCTGACCTTGTAGAAGCTTCTCATCTGGATTATACGATTCTTCGTCCGGGCTGGTTTGATAACAGCAGTGATCTCAGTTATGAACTGTTTCCAAAAGGAGAGACGATTTACGGCAATAGCATCTCGCGGCGGGCAATTGCTCAGTGTGTGAAAACAATTGTTGAAGATCCGACTTTGCACAGTCGGGCGAATTTGGGAATTGTTCGTTAAAAAAGCGGGGTTTATATTCAATAGAGATAAAGAAAAGGGTTATCAAAGTGGTAAAGGACGTTTTATTAGTAGTTGGAGCTGGTCAGATTTCTATGGCTATTGCCCGGCGTATCGGCTATGGTAAGAAAATTATTGTCGGAGATAGATCTGATGAAAATGCCCAAACTGTAACGCAAATTATGGTAGAAGCCGGATTTGATGCTGAAAAATTTATAGTAGATTTATCTTCCCGCCAATCGATTCAGGCTTATATTGCCTTTGCAAAGACCTTTGGTCCAGTCAAATACCTTGTTAATGGTGCCGGGGTATCCCCGTCTCAAGCTTCGGTTGAAACAGTTTTTAATGTTGATTTGTATGGTACGGCTGTTTTGCTGGAAGAAGTGGGGCAAGTAATTGCTGAAGGCGGTGCCGGAGTTACAATCTCAAGTCAGTCTGGTTTTCGCATGCCGGCTTTGACACAAGAGCAGGACCGCGCTCTAGCTATGACAGAGCCTGAAAAATTATTGAGTCTGGATTTTTTACAGCCGGATCGGGTCAGAGATTCTCTTCATGCTTATCAGCTGGCTAAGCGGGCAAATGAGAAGCGTACAATGTATGAAGCCGTAAGATGGGGAGAACGCGGCGCCAGAATCAATGCTATTGCACCGGGTATTATAGTGACACCCTTAGCTTTAGATGAATTTAATGGTGTTCGCGGTGATTTTTATAAAAATATGTTTGCGAAATCTCCTGCAGGCCGTCCCGGGACAGCAGATGAGATTGCTGATATCGCTGAACTTGTGATGAGCGAGCGGGCACAGTTTATCACTGGTTCTACCTTCCTGGCTGATGGCGGTGCAACTGCTTCTTATTTTTACGGACCTCTGCAGCCGGAAACCAAAGATTAGTGACGTTAACAAGTGAGGGCTCAATATGGATATTTTCCAAAGAATGCATCAGGGAGAATGGATTAACCGTTTGACTGATGAAGACTATAAGACGGTAGCGGCTGAAGAAATGGCCAGAAGCCGGAAACTCTGTTTTCAGCTCAATCAGACCCCGCCGGGTGATTCAAATGAGCGTCAGCTATTAGATCAATTATTTGAGGGAAGGCTGCCGTCCACTTCAACTATTTTAACGCCCATGCAGATTGACCGCGCCAAAACTATGACAATTGGCGAGCATGTCTTTATCAATCATGGTTTAACTTGTATGAGTTCAGGCGGCATAACCATAGAAGACAATGTTATGATTGGTCCTGAGGCTGCACTTATTACAGCCAATCATGATTTCCAAAACTTAGATGTTCTGCAGTTTAAACCTATTCATATAGAAAAAGGTGCTTGGATTGGAGCTAGGAGTATTATTTTACCAGGAGTGACTGTAGGCGAAGGAAGTGTTGTGGCTTCTGGTGCAGTAGTGACCAAAGATGTTCCTGCTAAAACGATTGTAGGCGGCAGCCCTGCTAAAAAAATTAAAATGGTTGATTAAAAGAACAGCTGTTTTGAACATTTGATATCATTAAGAAAGTAGGTAGTGCTATGACAAAACGGCAGTTAGGAAAAGATTTCGAAGTGTCCGCTATTGGTTTTGGGATTATGGGGATGGATCACGCTTATGGTGCGCCAAAAGACAGAAAAGAAATGATAAAACTGATTCATCAGGCATTTGACTTGGGTTGTTATTTTTTTGATACGGCTCCTGTTTATGGTGAGGCTAATGAAATCCTGCTTGGTCAGGCTATAAAGGGGCATCCGGATGCTGTTATTGCCACTAAATTCGGGATTACCGGAATGACAGCTGTTAATGGTCTTATTAAGCAGGAATTTAACAGTTCACCTGAATCCATCAGACGGCAGGTTGAAGATTCCTTACGTCGTTTGGAGGTAGAGAGTATTGATCTGTATTATCAGCATCGTATCGATCCTGCTGTCGAACCTGAAATCGTTGCTGATACTATGGGACAGCTAATTAAAGAGGGTAAAATCAAACATTGGGGAACGTCTAATGCTCCAATTGATTATGTCAGAAGAGCACATGCAGTCACCCCGATAACAGCGATGGAGAATCAATACTCAATGGTTTACAGAAGCCCGGAAAAAGATGTGTTCCCTCTCTGTGAGGAGCTGGAGATTGGCTTTGTAGCTTACAGTCCGCTGGGGAATGGTTTTTTATCTGGAAGATATAGTGCAGAGACAGTATTTGAAGATGGTGATTTTCGAAATACAATGGGACGGTTTAAGACTGAAGTCCTTGCCAAAAATCAAGTATTGTTAGATTTCTTAAAGGATTTTGCCGGCCAGAAACATCTGACTCCTGCCCAGCTTGTTTTAGCTTGGGAATTGGGACAGAAAAACTACATTGTCCCTATTCCGGGAACAACAAAAAGCCATCGGTTGAAAGAAAATTTAGCTGCTATGTCAGTTCAATTGACTGATGCTGAGATGGCAGAAATTAATCAAGCTTTAGACACTTTTGAAATTGATGAAACGCATTTTTAAATCAGAAAATGAAGAAAGCTTATAAAATGGGGGTTCCTATCACACTGCTTATCAATCCTAGGTGTTTTGCGGCTTTGTATTTTTTAGTAAAAGGGCAGCAGGTGCTTTTCCTGCTGCCCTTTTACTTGTCAAAATGTCATTATGATAGAACTGATGAAAAATCAAATTTAAGGATTCGGTCGACAAGGACAATGTTCCAATTGTCACGGTAGGCTGACGCGGAAGATTCAAATAAGGCATAAAGTCTGTTTCCGTCTGCCCAAGTTTGTTCCAGATAAGGAGGGGCAGCCACTTTTAACAGCGCCTTTTCCTCTTTTAAATGATCAAGTTTGTCCAGTCCAGGATTTTTATAAATAAGGAGCTGTGAATCTGTTTTGCCGTAAGATTGAGAAAAGATGATTTTATCCTTATAAAAAGTAATGCCCTGTACCTTTTTGGGAATGGAGATAGTTTTGGCGGCAAGGCTGGTATCATAACTGTCTAAGTCGGTTTCAAGGGGCAGTCCCTCACTGTCTAAGTTATAATAGCTAAGGTGGCCGGATTTTTGTTTGTCAAAGTAACCGACAAACAGCTTATTTTGGTAAAGTGTCATAAAAGAAGAACGCTTGATACCAGCTAAGTCAAACTTATATTCATAAGGAAGTGTTTTCTGGTTTTTGTCAAAGTCATACTGCTTAATATCCGACAGCGGCAGAGCAGCAACAACTGAATGGCTCCAGCCTTTTTCTGTACTGGTAAGCCAGAGACGCTGATGACTGGAATCATAAGCCAAACCACCGACATGGTCTGTTCCCTCGAGGACAATTGTTTTGACAAATTTACGATTGCTCTTGTTAATGATCCAAAGAACAGAGTGAAAGGTTTTACTTTTACTGTAAGCTGAAATAATCAGATAGTCTTCTGCGACAGTTAAACCCTGGGGGGTCATATCGAGCGCATAGCCGATTTTTCCCTTTTTTTTGCCTTTGGCATAAATATTTTTTGCTCTGATAAGGCCGGGTACAGCATAACTGCGGGGTTTATCAGCGCTGAGGAAGGGAGTAAGCTGAGGGTAACGAGCGTTTAATTCACTTAAAAACGATTCAGAGCTTTGAATCGCTGAATCAACATTGGTACCATTTTTGATTTTTAAATCCTGAAGTTCCAATACGAAATAATTCTGGTAAAGAGAATAACCGCCTGCAAATAAGATGAAAAGGGATATAATTAAAGTGATTAGTTTTTTCTTCATAGATAATTACCTGTCTGTTTCCTGTAAAATAGCTTTGAGCACAGAAAAAGACAGTCTTTCTTTTGATTCAAGTGGACTGGTATGATAGACCATCTGAGCTAAATAGATTTATCAGACTTACTTTCTCTCTTTATTGTGATGGCGCATTTCCTTAAGAAAGCTTTGGCGCGGATCAGGATGCGGGATATTATACTGTTCACGTGCCTTTCTTCTGGCAAGCATTGTGATATGTGACATATAATAATTAAGAATCACTAGAAATAAGGCAATCAGGGCAAGCTGTGTTCTAAAAACAGCCATCAGGCTGCAGCAGACAACGGCTGCCAAAGCGGAATGCAAAACGGTTTCTTTTCTCAGCCTGTAAAGCGGCTTGTTATAGTAGTTGGTCAGCCCGATCCCCAAATAGTAGAGAATGATAGCTGAAATCAGAAAAGTTAGGCCATGAGCTCTATGATGGGAATCAGCCAGAAATTCCATACCGACTGTAAAAAAATTAACCCCAATAATAATGATGATGTGGGCATAAAGCAAAAAACCTCCTGAGGCATTTTGACGGTGTTCAAGATTTAGATAAGTCTGAGACATATAAGCCATGAAGGCCAAAGATATGCCAAGAAAGAACAGCATACCGGTGAGCGGCACCTGCATCATCGGATAATGGTTGACAATAGCAATAACAGCCTCTCCGAAGGTTAAAATAGTTAGGAGCTGTGCACGTTCTACCAGATGAGGAAAATTAGTGCGCAGTTTTCCGCTTTGCGGCTGATTGAAAAAAGGCAGTATGATTGGAATAAGATAGACAATGGACATGGAAAAAGGACTAGCAGGCAGAAGCTGAAAAACAAAAGGGAGGACACTGAGAGCATAAATAAGATTATTGGCAATGCTCTTTTTGATTTCCTTATCAAAACCGAGAAGCCCTCCTTTAAGAGCATACTGCAGTGCGATAACAGCATATATGCCAAAAAGCAAAGCATTAAAGACAGTGACTTGACTGGCCGTAATCGTTTCAACCTCAAAATCAAAATATAAGGAGAGATTGCCAATAAAATACATGAGAGGAATGATAGTGTAAATGTCAATCCTTCTGGCATCTCCATACTGATTGAAGAAATAGACTTCATTGATCCAAATGCTTAATAGGATAATATTGGTAAAAATAAAAGAAATGACAGACGAAGCGGTCAGATGCTGGATATGGTAAAGGTTGCTGTTTAATTGTCCCATAGCAATAACAAAAGCTAAATCGAAAAAAAGTTCATAATTGGAAACCCGTTTGGCTTTAATAGAAACCATCCTTACCCTCCTCTGAAATAAGATATAAAGTCATTTTGGTTTAAAATATTATACAGGAGTTTTTAGCAATTTTCAATGCAGCAGCACTCGGGCTGATCTGCCCAAGAGAAGATGGCATTTTTATCTTAAACAGGCAGTCAAAAAAGGATGGCTCTTTGGCCGTCCTTTTTTAGACTGGCTCAATTGTCTGAAGCAGATTCTCTGCAGTCGTTGAAGGAAGAATACGGATACGTTTGAGAGAAAGTAAACCGTCGTCTGAGGAAGCCAGGCCTTCATTGGTTGTGACGCCTAATTTGTAAGATTGGGCGGCCTTATCGAGCGTCAGCGGGCTATATTTTCCGGAAGGGTAGGCAATTGCTATGGTATCTTGAGAGAGTGCCCGGTCAAGATAGGTTTTAGCTTCGGTCAGTTCACTGGACTGTTTTTCCGGGCTGCTGGCAGCCAGATTGGGATGGCTGGCAGTATGAGATTGAAAGGACATACCGTTTTCTTTCATTTCCAGCATTTGTTCCAAAGTTAAATTGGCAGGATATTCTTTAGCGACATAATCTGTGATGACATTATTTGTTGCTTTAGCCTGATACTTTTTCAAGATGGGATAGGCAACAGTATAAAAATCAGCATTGCCGTCATCAAAGGTCAGCCAGACAATTTTTTTATTATTATTAGGCAGACTGTTTTCTGTCAGAGCTTTATGAGCTTCTTCCGGACTTAGAAAATAGTAGCCCTTTTCTGAGAGCTGTTTAATATGTTCTTCAAAGACCTGAGGGTCAACAATCAAATTGGCATTGGCTGCCTCAGATGCATCCATGACATGAACTGCATGGTACATTAAAATGGGAAGAGCAATTTTTTCTGCTTGAGGGACCCAGTTGGTAGCAGATTTTTCCTTGTCTGTCTTTTGTTCTGTTGTATTTTCAGAAGCAGTGTAGCTGCTGGAAGCTGATGAATCTTTTGGCTGATTGCTGAACTTTTGTGTTTTAAGAGTAAAAATCAGCATGGCAAAAGCAAAGCAGCAAAGACTGATTAGGACAATATTGAGAATAAGCCAAATCTTCTTTTTTTCCATACGAAACTCCTTAGATGATGATTCTTGCAACAGTTATTTGCTTTCATTTTATCATTTAGAGCGGCAGATCGCACTCATTTCAGCAAAAAACAGAGAAAAAACAGACAGTAAAAGCCAAATCTGGATAAGTGATTTCAGTTGTCAATTATTTAGTAAATTTGCTATAATATTACCGATAATGAGCAGATAACATAGGATATGTTAATGCTTAAAACTTAAGAATTAAAGGAGTGACACATGGCTGTTAAGATTGGTCTGCTTGGTTTTGGAACGGTTGCCAGCGGGATTCCTTTTTTGTTGAAGGAAAATGACGAAAAAATTACGGCAGCAGCGAAGGACAGGATTGAGATTGCCAAAGTTCTCGTTAAGGATGATGAGGAAAAAAACCGTCTGTTTGCTGTTGGCAATGATTATCATTTTGTTACAGATGTTGATGCTATTATCAAGGATCCGGATATCTCTATAGTAGTAGAGCTGATGGGGCGTATAGAGCCCGCTAGGACTTTTATTGAAGCGGCGCTTGCAGCCGGCAAGCATGTCGTTTCAGCTAATAAGGACCTTTTGGCTGTGCACGGTGCTGAACTGCTGGCTGTTGCAAAAGAACATCGGGCCGCTCTTTATTATGAGGCAGCTGTCGCTGGAGGGATTCCCATCTTGCGGACCTTGGCCAATTCGCTGACGTCAGATAAAATTACCCGTATTCTGGGGGTTCTGAATGGGACGTCTAATTTTATGATGACCCAGATGGTAGATGAGGGCTGGACTTATGAAGCTGCTTTAGCGAAAGCTCAGGAACTGGGGTATGCAGAGAGTGATCCGACAAACGATGTTGAAGGGATTGATGCTGCCTATAAAGCTGTTCTGCTCAGTCAGTTTGGTTTTGGTATGACGATTGATTTTGATCAGGTCTTGCATCAGGGGATTTCGACCATTACGCCGGACGATGTTGCAGTTGCTCAAGAATTGGGCTATGTGATTAAATTGGTGGGAGATATCCGGGAAACGCTGTCAGGCATTGCTGCAGAAGTTTCTCCGACTTTCTTGCCCAAAGAACACCCGCTTGCCAGTGTTAACGGTGTTATGAATGCTGTTTTTGTTGAATCAATAGGCATCGGTGAGTCTATGTATTATGGTCCGGGTGCAGGGCAGAAGCCGACTGCAACCTCTGTTGTAGCAGACATTATTCGGATTGCCCGCAGGCTTCATGACGGCAATGTCGGCAAATCCTTCAATGAGTTTGTACGAGAAACACAGATAGCTCATCCTTCTGATGTCAAATCGGCCTATTATTTTGCTATCAGTACACCGGATAAGAGAGGCCAGCTTCTTCGCTTAGCGCAAATCTTCAATTCAGAAGCCATTTCCTTTGGTCAGGTGCTGCAGCAGAGAGCCAACGGTGATACAGCGCGTGTTGTGATTATTACCCATTCTCTGAGCAGAACCCAACTCTCCAATGTGCTTGAAAAGCTTGAGGAAGTAGCAGACTTTGAAGTACTTAATACCTTCAAGGTATTGGGAGAATGATATGAAAATTACTGTACCAGCGACCAGCGCTAATTTGGGCCCGGGCTTTGATTCAGTCGGAATAGCTCTTTCTAAGTATTTATCGGTTGAAATTTTAGGGGCAGCTGCTTCTTGGGAAATTATTCATGATTTGGGAGAAAGTATCCCGACTGATGAAAGCAACCTTCTAATTGCGACTGCCTTAAAAGTAAAAGGCGACCTGCCGCCTCAGCGTCTGAAAATGGATTCTGAAATTCCTCTGGCTCGCGGACTGGGCTCATCCAGTTCTGTTATTGTTGCAGGAATTGAACTGGCAAATCAGCTGGCCGGACTGCAGCTGACTGATGAAGAAAAACTTAAGATAGCTACTGAAATTGAAGGCCATCCTGACAATGTCGCACCGGCTATTTTTGGCAATCTGGTAATTGCCAGCTGCTTTGAAGGAACAGTCAGCAGTGTTGTGTCTGATTTTCCGGCAGATTGTTCCTTTATTGCTTTTATCCCTGATTACGAGCTAAAAACCAGCGAAAGCCGGCAGGTCCTCCCTCAGGAATTTTCTTATAAAGAAGCAGTTGCTGCCAGTTCAATCGCCAATCTTGCCCTAGCCGGTCTTTTAACTGGTGATTTGGTCAAAGCAGGCAAGGCTATTGAATCGGATTTATTTCATGAACGCTTTCGTCAGCCTTTAGTTAAAGAATTTGCACCGATTAAGAATCTAGGCCGAACAAAAGGGGCCTACGCCACTTATTTATCGGGTGCAGGCCCTACGGTTATGATGTTAGCCCCTAAAGAAAAAGAAGAGGCTCTTTATGCTGGTCTGCAGGCCTTAGGACTTAGAGGAGATACATTTATCCTGCAGGTTGACCAGCAAGGAGTTTCAGTGAAGCAGGACTGACGGCTCTGAACATCAGCCGACTAAACGGGGAATAACAGATTTTCTGACTGCTGAAGATATCGTCAATAATCAAGGAAGCAGTTCTATGTCTGCAATAAATACAAATGACAAAGTTGAGGCTGGGACAAGAGTCCTGCCTCGTTTCGCTTTTTAGACCTATGAGCTTGACGCAGCAGCTGATTGGAAGTTCTTATCCCTTGTCAGGAGCTAGGGATAGCATAGCTGTGCCAAGGTAGGACAACAAAATCGTTATTTTATGTTGATTTACTGATTTTTGTCCCGCTCTCAGCTTTTTTTACAAGTCACAAAGGTTCAAGCATGTTTGAGTTCCTTTGTCTCTTTACATACACGTTATAGCCATCTGACTGATCAAATAGGAGGGGAAATGAACTACCTTGAAGCTTTGAATTGGGTACAGTCCAAACTAAAATTCGGGATTAAACCGGGTTTGGAACGAATGGCCTGGATGTTGAATGAACTGGGGAATCCTCAGCACAATCTTGCAGCGGTGCATGTTGTTGGCACTAACGGTAAAGGCTCAACTGTCAGTTATCTGCAGCATATTTTCAGTTCAGCAGGTTACGATGTCGGCACCTTTACATCCCCCTATATCGTTGATTTTAGGGAACGTATCAGCTTAAACGGTCAGATGATTTCAAAAAAAGATTTTGTAGATTTGGTCCAAAAAATTAAACCTGTTGTTGACCGTCTGCCTTTAGAAACAACTCTGGAAGCAGCTACGGAGTTTGAAGTGATTACCCTGCTGATGTTTGAATATTTTGGCCATGTGCATCCTGTTGATATTGCTTTTATTGAAGCAGGTCTTGGCGGTCAGTACGATTCGACTAATGTTTTTAAGGCTTTGGCGGTTATCTGCCCGTCTATCGGTCTGGATCACCAAGCTGTTTTAGGCGGCACACACAGAGAGATAGCAGAACAGAAAGTCGGTGTGCTCAAAGATCAGGTCCCTTTTATTTTTGCTGCCGACCGTGATGATGTCAAAACCGTTTTCTATCAGAAGGCAAGACGGACTGGCAGCCCGGTTTATCAGGCCGGTAAAGATTTTTACAGCATTTGGCAGGGGGATTCTTTTTCCTATCGGGGATTATCTGTGGAGCTCAGCCATATTCGTCTTAAACTTCCCGGACGCCACCAAGCTCTTAATGCCAGCCTTGCTATAACAGCCGCTGTCCTACTGCAAAAACGCTATCCAAAGATTACCTTAACTGTTATTAAGACAGCCTTGATGCAAACCGACTGGGCCGGACGAACAGAATTTATTTTCCCCAATCTTTTACTTGATGGGGCCCATAATCTTGAGAGCATGACTGCTTTAATCGATGTTCTTAAAGACTTTTCAGATCAAAAAATTCATATTTTATTTGCGGCTATCAATGATAAGCCTGTCGCAGAGATGTTGGATCTCCTTGATCAGGCAGGGACTGTAGGGGTCACTCAATTTGATTACCCTAAAGCGCTGGCCTTAAGCGATTATCCGACAAAGTATTCTCGAGTTGCGGATTGGCGCTTGTGGCTGCAGATGATTAAGAAGCAAAGCAAAGATGATTTTTACCTTGTTACCGGCTCTCTTTATTTTATTTCCCAAGTCCGCCGACAGCTTTTGTCAACTGCGTCTATTTAAGTTATAATAGTATGGTAATGGCTGAAATAAAAAACTGATTGACAAAAGCACAGCTTTTCTTCACCGAATGCAGTGACATTCGGATGTTTTTGCCTTAACTGTCATCGGTATTTTCGGTCTTTATCAATAAGAATAAATGAGAGAAAGTCATGATAAATCAAGAAAAAGTGGAAGAAGCTGTCTATCAGCTGCTGCAGGCTTTGGGCGAAAATCCTGAACGTGAAGGGTTATCAGAAACACCAAGACGTGTTGCTAAAATGTATCAAGAAGTATTTGCAGGGATAAATGAGGATCCTAAAAACCAATTTACAGCTGTTTTTGCTGAAGACCACGAGGAAATCGTTATGGTTAAGGATATTCCTTTTTACTCGATGTGCGAACATCACTTGCTTCCTTTTTACGGGACAGCTCATGTGGCTTATCTGCCTGAACAAGGGCGGATAACCGGTCTGAGTAAACTGGCTCGGGCTGTAGAAATGGCCGGTAAGCGTCCCCAGCTTCAGGAGCGTTTGACAGAGCAAATCGCTTCAGCCCTTGATGATGCGCTCCAGCCTCGAGGTGTTTTTGTCATGGTTGAAGCCGAGCACCTGTGCATGAGCATGCGCGGGATTAAAAAGCCCGGCAGTAAGACAGTAACTTTAGCAGCAAGAGGCCTTTTTCGGGAGGACTTTCAAAAACGTCAGGAACTCCTTTCTCTAATGCGGCAGTAAACCTTTCGTCTTGGCAGAGGTGCGTCTGCGAAATCAAAGATTTCGGACTTACCGTCATTTTTGCTGTGAGCTTTAAACGCCCTTTGTATCTTGGTGAACTGAACACGCCCTAAACGCTGCGGGAAAAAGATGTCCTGACTTAGAATCTAGCGATTCGTCAGTCAGTCCCCTATTTTCCTTTTGCGTTTTATACGGGCTTTGTATCTTATGAATTGAACACGCCCTAAACGCTGCGGGAAAAAGATGGCTGTCATCGTGATGCTTAGGCATCACTTGCCATCCCCTATTTTCATACGGATTTTTAAACGGGCTTTGTATCTTGTTAATTGAACACGCCCTAAACGCTGCGGGAAAAAGATGTCCTGACTTAGAATCTGGCGATTCGTCAGTCAGTCCCCTATTTTCCTTTTGCGTTTTATACGGGCTTTGTATCTTATGAATTGAACACGCCCTAAACGCTGCGGGAAAAAGATGTCCTGACTTAGAATCTAGCGATTCGTCAGTCAGTCCCCTATTTTCCTTTTGCGTTTTATACGGGCTTTGTATCTTATGAATTGAACACGCCCTAAACGCTGCGGGAAAAAGATGGCTGTCATCGTGATGCTTAGGCATCACTTGCCATCCCCTATTTTCATACGGATTTTTAAACGGGCTTTGTATCTTGTTAATTGAACACGCCCTAAACGCTGCGGGAAAAAGATGTCCTGACTTAGAATCTGGCGATTCGTCAGTCAGTCCCCTATTTTCCTTTTGCGTTTTA
>NZ_JBFQEG010000042.1:0-7290 GCF_040930515.1 Streptococcus huangxiaojuni | reverse complement strand
CTGACCTTGTCAAACGAGGCAATCGCTATCTCCGTTATTACTTAGTTGAAGCCGCCAACTCGGTGAGGCGCTATGATGACGAATACAAAGCCTTTTACAAGAAGAAGTATCAAGAAGTTCCTAAACACCAACACAAACGAGCCATCGTCTTAACCGCTAGAAAATTTGTGCGTCTGGTGGATGCGCTACTACGCAACCGCCAACTCTATACGCCACCAAGGAGGCCTATGCAAGATAGCTAGTATCTGCACATGTCCTTGGTCAAGCTAGTGAAAAATGTCATTTTTCGCTAGGTGTTTTTAGTGCACCCTAGTTTACTGAAAGTTAACTAAAGTTTTGACAACTTTATCTTGACTTTTTACCACTAGACTTTAAAAATAAGATACAAAGGCCGTTTAAAAATCCGTATGAAAATAGGGGATGGCAAGTGATGCTGGCATCACGCTGACAGCCATCTTTTTCACTAGGATTTTAGGGCGTGTTCAATTCAACAAGATACAAAGGGCGTTAAAAGCTCACAGCAAAAATGGCGGTAAGCCAGAAATCTTTGATTTCGTAGGCGCACCCCTGCCAGAACGACTAGAAAGGTGCGGTTGACTGTTAAGGCGACAAAGCTTTCAGACGTTTACGGCTGACGGTAAGTCCGAAATCTCTGATTTCGCAGACGCACCTCTGCCAGAACGACTAGAAGGGTGCAGTCGACTGTTAAGGCGACAAAGCTTTCAGTCGTTTACGGCTGGCGGTAAGCCAGAAATCTTTGATTTCGTCTGCGCGCCCCTGCCAAGACGGCTAGAAGGGTGCGGCAGGCTGTAAAGACTGCAAAGCCTTCAGACGGCTACGGCTGACGGTAACTAAGTAACGACAAAAATTTCCAGCCCCTCACTCTCCCGTTTCTAGGTTCGGGCTGAAATCATCCACTGGATGATTTCACTGCACAGCTCTTAGGCCGTGTTCAATTAATAAGATACAAAGGCCGTTTAAAAATCCGTATGAAAATAGGGGATGGCAAGTGATGCTTGCATCACGCTGACAGCCATCTTTTTCACTAGGATTTTAGGCCGTGTTCAATTTTTATAACGATAATAGCTCTGTAAAGACAGGTAAATTTCCAGTAAGAAACACAAAAAATGAGTAACATTCTGGAGCTCTACCTATTTTACTAGTCTATCATAAAAATGTTACTTTTGCCATTTTGCAAATACTAAAGCCAATTCTTTTTGACTGTCTGCTTCTTTAAGATTCAGTTGATGCAAAAAATCCAGCAGTGCAGCATCCGGTTCTCTGACAATCTCCCCGATTGCCCAAATAGCTGTTGCCGTATGGACAGGATTATTGTTTTTATCAATAATCTCCAGCAGTTTAACCAGAGCACTTTTGTCGTGAATATTAGCTAAGGCGATAATCGCATTGCGCTGCAGAATATTCTTGCCACGCCAGGCTGCAGCAAGCTGACCGAATTTTTCTTTAAAAGACTTGTTGCTCAAATCCAGAAAAGGCAGCAGCTCAGGCATAGCCAAGTCTGGGTCAATAGCACTGGCAGGAGGATTCACAATCCCTTTATTATAGGGACAGCAGATTTGGCAGATATCACAGCCGTAAATAACCGTTTTGATTTTTTTACGAAATTCCAAATCCATCATGCCCTTGTCCTGTGTCTGAAAAGACAGGCAGCGTCTGGCATTCATAGTCCCATCGCCAAGCAAACAGGAAGTTGGGCAGGCATCCAGGCAGCGTCTGCAGTCACCGCAGCCATAATCAACCGGCTGATCAGGTTCAAGGTCTAAATTTGTAATCAATTCTCCTAAATACATATAAGAACCGAATTCTTTAGAAATGACCAAACCATTTTTACCGATAAAACCGATTCCTGCCCGTCTGGCGACTGCTGTATCAACTAAAGCTCCTGTATCAACCATGGCTTTGTGTTCCAAAGGAAAATCTGCGCAGAGCGCCTCGATCCCTACAGCCAGCTGATTTAACTTCTCCTGTAAAACATGATGGTAGTCTGTGCCCCAGGAATTTGGGGATATTTTCCCGCGTCGGTACTGAGTCTTAGGCGGTTTAGACGGCAGTTTATGCGGATAAGCGACAGCAATAGCAATAATCGTCTTGGCAGAAGCAAGTGAGCGTTTGGGATCAAGACGGTCTTCGATTACTTTATGTTCAAAGCCTGAATTTCGCTTCTCTTCAACAGCCAGCCGCAGAGACTTTTCTAGATAAGCGAAATTATCCGCTTTTGCAAAGCCGATTTTTGAAATGCCGATATCGGCAGCCAGTTTTTTAATTTCTCCTTTGATATCCATAACATTATTCTAAAGCAAAACGCTAGGGACTGCAAGATTGATCTGTGGCTTCTTTTTTTCTAAAAACCATCATTTTAACTGCCCCAGCAAAGAGGTCAAAGACTGCAGAACCAATCCTTAAAAAAATTCCAGTCACTTCACGGATCTACAGCTCGCATTTTAGACAAAAAATCCCAAATCCTTACCTTCTTTTCTTTGTCAAACAAGCAGATTCGAGTTTTTAAACCTGCAGGCAGAGTGGTAAGGAAAATCAACCGCTTAGGGATAGACCAATTTTGGTCTCACCTTCCTTCATTTTCTTCTGCAATATATTTCTGCACTTGGCTCAGGCAATCAACAAGAAAATCAGCTTGTGACTGATCAAGGTCAAATAAATGATCGCGAATCGCAAGCACACGCAATCCGGCAGCTTTTCCGGCAGCTATCCCCTTTAAACTGTCCTCCACTACAACAATTTCTTTCTTATCAAAACCCAGCAAGTCACAAGCTTTATTGTAGATAGCTGGATCCGGTTTACTTTCTGTAAAATCACTGCCTGAAAGGATGGGGTCAAAACTGTTTTTTAGCCCTACACTATCCAGTGCAAAAAATATATCGCCATATTCAGAATTTGATGCTAAGGCTAAACGGATACCTGATTGCTTCAGCTTTTCAATCACCTGCTTGGTATCGGGAAAAATCAGCTGCTCATAGGGAGCTCTATGTTCCTCTTTATACAAAATATACTGTCTTTCCAGATTTTTTGTATCATAATCAGAAGACAAATCACCCAATATCCTGTTCCAAATCTGGTCCAGCCGGCCGCCGACAAAATCTCTGGCTTCTAAGTGATCAATAGAGATACCCTTTTCAGCCAAAAATTTCTTTCGACGCTTAAAATAAAAACTTTCAGTGTCAAATAAAACACCGTCCATATCAAAAATCACTGCTTTAATCATCTGTAAACCTCTTTTCTGTTTTATTTTATCATATAATCGGATTCCCTGTCCCATTTTATCTGATAAGCAAGAGACTTGGCATGAACAATAAAAAAGGCAGTTTCGCTTCATTTCATTTGCTTTTTTGCAGCTCTCCAAGTGGAGCGGCTCTCTGTTTGCCAAAAAAGCATTATTGCCGTTTTTTTGCTAAAATAAGTCTATGACAAAACTCGCTATTATCAGTGATCTGCATATAGATCTCAATCAGTTCGGTGACTTTGAAACCGATACACTTATTGCCGTGCTGAAAAAAGAAAGGATTAGCCATCTGCATTTGAACGGTGATATGTCCAATCATTTCTATACTATTTCTCTGCCTTTTATAGAAAAATTGGCTGAACATTTTTCCCTTACTTATAATTTAGGCAACCACGATATGCTGGATCTTTCAGAGCGCGAAATTGAACAGTTGGATTTCCAAGTTGTTCCGCTTGGAAACAGGACACTCCTCGCCTTTCATGGCTGGTATGACTACTCTTTTTATCCTGACAGGACAGAAAGCGAGAACCTCAAATTAAAAAAAACATTCTGGTTTGACAGAAGGCTTAAACGCGGCATGACAGATAAGGAGCTGACTGTGCAAACTGCTCAGCGGCTTGATAGAACTCTGGCAGATCTTAGTCCTCACCATCAGCTTATTGTCAGCATGCATTTTGTGCCGCATCGGCAGTTTACCATGACCCATGAAAAATTCAGGCCCTTTAACGCCTTTTTAGGCAGTCAAGTCTTTCATGATATTTTTAAAAAATATGCTGTTTCAGATGTGGTTTTCGGACACGCTCACAGATCCTATGGCAGTCAAACTATTGACGGTATTGCCTACCATTCCCGACCTTTAGGCTACATCCGTGAATGGGATCTGACCATTGACTTTGTCAATCAGCACCCCATCTACAATCCCAGTGGCACATGGAATCTGAGCAAACGTTACAATGCCGTAAAAAAGCAAAAAGATTTTTTAGCTTATAAAAAAGAGCATCTGGCTGAAGAATTTAGGCGGTCAATGACTGTTTTTTTGCTTGAATAAAAACAGAAAAGCCCTTCTGAGCTTAATAAGAATAAAGCTCAGAAGGGTTTTAAAACAGCATAATTCAGTATTTTTTAATGCAAGACTGTCAGTCTTCTGTTCCAATCAAGCAAGGGCCGACAGCTTAAGCAGTGAGGTATTTAAATCGGTCTTACTTAGCAGTTTTAAATTGCTTTTTTATCTTGACCGGCAGCTCGCTGCGCAGCCTTAACAAGTTCAACAATAAGAACCATCATAAGACTGCCGATGACTACAACTCCCCATTGTGTCAGACTCAAACGGGCAACATGGAAGAAAGTGTTGAAGCCCGGAATAGCAATTGTTGACATCAAAAGGATAAATGCTGCAGGAATGGACCAATTAAAGAGTTTATTCTTAAAGAGTCCCACTTTAAAGATAGACTGATAAACCGATTTGACATTGAAGGCATGGACCAGCTGTATCAAGCCCAGCGTCGCATAAGCCATAGTCAGGGCATCCTCATGTATAGCTTGGTTGCCGGCATGTTCAGGATTAATAATGGCCCAGCCGTAAACCCCTAAAACCAGCAGCGTCTGCAGAATTCCCTGATAAATAATGGCTCCCATCACACCACCTGAGAAGAAACTGGATTGTCGGCCGCGCGGTTTGTGTTTCATAACTCCCGGTTCAGCCGGCTCTACTCCCAGTGCAATAGCTGGTAAAGTATCGGTTACCAAATTAATCCACAGCAGATGAACAGGTTCTAAAACATCCCAGCCAAAAAGGGTGGCAAAGAAGATGGTAAAGACCTCAGCCATATTGGCCGAAAGGAGGTACTGAATTGATTTTTGAATATTAGAGAAGACCTTGCGCCCCTCTTCAACCGCTACAATAATTGTCGCAAAATTATCATCAGCCAGCACCATATCGGATGCTCCTTTAGACACTTCAGTCCCTGTAATCCCCATACCAATACCGATATCGGCTGTTTTAAGGGATGGAGCATCATTTACACCATCGCCTGTCATGGCAACAACCTTGCCTTCATTTTGCCAAGCTTTGACAATTCGCACCTTATGCTCAGGCGATACACGAGCATAAACAGAATACTGTTTGAAAACTTTTTGAAAGTCTTCGTCTGACAGTTCATTCAGCTCTGCACCGGTAAAAACATGGTCCTCACTGTCATCAGCTTCAATAATCCCCAGACGCTTGGCAATGGCTTCTGCTGTATCCTGATGGTCTCCGGTAATCATAATCGGACGGATTCCAGCTTCTTTAGCTACACGGACGGCCTCTGCAGCTTCCGGACGTTCCGGATCAATCATACCGACTAAACCGGCAAAGATAAGATTATTTTCAATAGCTTCTGAATCCAGTTCCGGAATGGTGTCTTCATATCTGTAGGCCATCATCAGCACGCGCAGAGCTTGTTTGGCAAGTGATTTATTAGCTGCCAGAATTGTGTCCTTATCCGCTTCTGTAATAGCACGGACAGCACCGTTTTCCTCAATCTGCGTCACACGCTTAAGCAGCTGATCCGGAGCTCCTTTAACAGCCACTAAAAATGTGCTGTCCCCCAGTTTATGAACAGTTGACATAAGCTTACGGTCAGAATCAAAAGGAAGTTCTGCTACACGCGGTTCAGCCTTCAGCTCTTCCCGCACATCAAAATTATGATCAAAACCATACTGGACAAGTGCTGTTTCTGTAGGGTCCCCAATAAGTTTCCCTTTTTGATCCACCTTAGTGTCATTAGCAAAATTCATAACGCGGAGAGCCATATTATCAGGCTCAATATCATCATTAGCATCATACAGCTGACCATTGTAATACATTTTTTCAACAGTCATTTGATTCATTGTCAGTGTCCCTGTTTTGTCTGAAGCAATGATTTCTGTCGACCCCAATGTTTCAACCGCAGGAAGTTTGCGGACAATAGAGTGGCGTTTAGCTAATGTCTGCGTCCCTAATGACAGAACAACCGTCACAATAGCCGGGAGTCCCTCAGGAATTGCTGCTACAGCAAGCGCCACAGCAGTCATTAGGCCTGTCAGCACTTCCTGACCGCGAAGAAAAACACCAACTATAAAAGTGATAAGGGCAATAGCAACCACAACATAGGTTAAGATCTTAGACAGCTGATTGAGGTTTTGCTTGAGAGGGGTATCCGTTTCATCCGTATTTGCAAGCATACCGGCAATATGGCCAACCTCAGTATACATACCAGTATTGGTAACCAAACCCATACCACGGCCGTAAGTCACATTTGAATTTTGGTATGCCATATTCAGACGGTCACCGATGCTGGCATCATCCGGAATCTCTGCCCCTAAATCTTTATCCACAGGAACCGATTCTCCTGTAAGGGCGGCCTCTTCAATCTTGAGCGAGTTGGCTTCTAAAAGCCGCATATCAGCCGGCACCACATCACCTGCTTCCAGCATCACGATATCTCCTGGGACCAAGTCTGCTGCATCGACCTCTTTAACATGGCCGTCACGGCGAACACGTGCCGAAGGACTGGACATTGATTTTAAGGCTGCTATAGCCGCTTCAGCCTGTCCTTCTTGGTAAACCCCAAAAGCTGCATTCAAAATAACAACAGCCAGAATAATAATGGCATCTGTCACTCCTTCGCCGCCCGAAGTAATGACAGACAGCACTGCTGCAACCAAGAGGATAATAATCATCAAATCCTTGAATTGGTCAATAAATTTGGCTAAAAGAGTACGCTTTTCGCCTTCATCTAATTCATTGCGTCCATACTCAGCCAAACGCTGCTGTGCTTCCTGCGTTGTCAGCCCTTTTTTAGAACTCTTCAAAGCAGAAAGAACAGACGCCACATCTTGTGTATAAAAATTTTCTTTCTTTTGTTCTTTTGACAAAATACCTCTCCTCGTAAAATAAGTTTATGGGGATTTTCAATCCCAAGTGTTAACAATTTTATAGCTTGACTATTGCAAGGTTTTCCAGAACAATAGAGTCATGGAATGGACTCATGGTTGTTTCTTTCTCTCCT
>NZ_JBFQEG010000041.1:0-10003 GCF_040930515.1 Streptococcus huangxiaojuni | reverse complement strand
TGCTCATGCGTGAGAATGGCATGATTGAAGACGACGCTCTCTTTATAGATGGCACCAAGCTAGAAGCTGATGCCAATCGCTATTCTTTTACTTGGAAAAAAGCCGTCACTAAGTACGAAGAAGCATTGAATGGTAAGACTGCTGAACTTTATGACAACCTTGTTCAAGAAGGGGTAGATTTAGCTCTCTCGAAAGAAGCATGTGAAACCAGCGAGGGGTTAGTGCGCCTTTTGGAAGACACAGAGCAGGCCTTGGCGGAAGTTGAGAAAGCTATTTCTGAGGAACCAAAAGTTATCAAGGGAGGTTCTGCTAATAAACGGAAGAGACGCCGCATCAAGAAACTCCGCAATCAGTTGAGAAAAGATGACATTCCTCGTAAACAGCGATATGAGGAGGCTAGAGAAATCCTCCAAGACCGCAACTCCTTCTCCAAAACAGACCATGACGCTCCCTTTATGCGGATGAAAGAGGATCATATGAAGAATGGCCAGCTCAAACCTGGCTACAATGTCCAAGCGGCCACCAATGGTCAATATGTTCTTGCCTATGACATCTTTCCCAATCCAACAGATACTCGAACTCTAAAGCCTTTCCTCGAATCTATCCCAACTCTGGATTTATTCCAACACATTGTAGCCGATGCAGGTTATGGAAGTGAAGAGAACTACGTTTTTATAATGGATGAGCTGGAGAAAACACCTCTGATCCCCTATGGTATGTACCAGAAGGAATTGACGAGGAAATATCAGAACAGTCCTACTAATCCCAATAATTGGGACTACCTCGAAGAGACGGACCAGTTTATTAAACCAGACGGAGTTGTTTATTCCTTTAAGAAGTACTCTCGTCGAAGGGACAAGTACGGCTTTAAACGTGACTTTAAAATCTATGAGGCAGATAACATACAAGATAGCCCAGAGTTGGAAGACCTTGCCAAAACTGAAAAGGGGTATCAGAAACAGATTCATTATAATCCGACTTGGGCTTACTTTAAGGAACTCATAAAGGAAGCATTGCATAGTGAAAAAGGCTCTCGTCTCTACGCCAAACGGAAAATCGATGTCGAACCCGTTTTTGGCCGATTGAAGCGTGTTTTTGGTGTGCGCAGAGTTCATGTAAGAGGCCATCAAGCTGTCCAAACGGAAGTCGGCTTCCTCTTTATGAGCATGAATCTCACGAAATTGGCCAAGAATCTCCCCTCAAAAACTTCAAATACTCAAAAACCACACCGTGATTCTTTCATCTTGATTGTTTTCAAGACAGAAATCACTGTGTGGTTTTATTTTGAAACTAGTTTTTGCCCAGACTCGTTTTTTAGCAAAATTCATACCTTTACTTTTTATGATTACGATAGGCAATTTTCGCGACAGCCATTGAGACGACATTTGAGGTATGACATAAGCTCTGGTGGCGAAGTATCACTATGTGTTAAAGCTTCTGAAATAGCTTCTAAGGCTGTTCCAGTATGGCGTAATTTATGCGCTCTAGCATGTACTCACTCTTTATGACGGCCTTCTACAGATTTCATGCATGCAGTGGACTATTGAATCTTGTTTTTTGTGTCAATATAAGTGAAAACGTATTGTTCATCAGATTGAATAATGCCAAATTTCACCAGTTCAACTTTTGATGTTTTTTTCAAACTTGCAATAATATCGCTAGTTCAATAGGGATACTAAAAGTTGTTTTCTTATTCCCCTTAGTAGATTTTGGGATTTTGTATCTATCTAAAGCTTGAATTAGCTGAATTTTGTTATTATAAGGTGTCATTTCTAGCAAATTTAAGGTAGGGTAAACGATGCTCTTTTTGTAAAAGATTAACTAGTACCGCGATCATATGTCACTTAATAAATGAATGCCGTTTGAATTAGCTTATGCGGAAATTGCCCATAAAGATCCAGATACTATGTTTGCAAAACGGGTTTCTGAACAATCTGGGAACCGATTGTCAACGGTGCATAATTCTCTGCCACCATAACTTATGAAAAATGTAGAATGGGTCACACTTCATAATGGCAATTAAGAATATATTCGCATGTTTATTCCAAGTCCAAATCTAATGTACCTGCCGTACAACTATCAAGCGATGTACTATGAAGGTGGCTCGCTTATTAAGGAATTAACGAGATTGTTTGGCTAGATTGGTATTTAAGGACAGCTAGTCAACAACTAAGTGGCAGTCATACTTTATCTAGTCTTGATACGAATTCTAGTGTACCCAAATCGGCTAATAATTCTAGTTCTGCAATCGATGCAAATTCTGGAGCTTCTTCACAATGATAATAAATGTTAGAACTATTAGTAGTTGCTCATTTAATAATATAGAACCTTCCTCCTAATCACTTGTACTTCGTTTGATTAATTTTGGTGCGACTTCTCTGTGCTGAATGGTTTGGTGTTTACCTTTTGTTTTACGGTGTTCTTGGATTAAATCTTGTAAAATATCAAGAGCAGTCTGTGTGATTCTACCGATATCTTGTTTGATACTTGATAAAGGTAAAATAGCTTCGCTTGCAATTGGCGAATCATCAAAACCGATGATTTTGTAATCGTCTGGTAAGCAGCCATATTTTTGGAAAACAGCATTTAAGAAAATGTTAGCATAAGTATCATTAGCCAGAAAAATTCCTTTACGTTTTCCAGTGTAGTCTGTATCGATCTCTTTAAATAAACGCGTGATGTTTTGACTGATATCACTGTAGTTGCTGCCGAGATCTTTTTGATAGATTTTATAGGGAATGTCGCTGTCGTCAGAAATGGTTTTAAATCCAGCGATACGACCGTAAGCAGGGATATTTTTATCGACAAAGCTATTGATGTGAATGAGAATGTTACAATTGTTTTTTATCAAATGGCTGGTTGCTTGGACACCGCCGAGGTAGTTGTCGGTGTTAACACTGCTGATAAATCGCGCTTCGCGTTCGATACTAACGATAGGAATATTGTAAGATGCTAATTCTTCGGACGGAATTGTATGACTAAGTGTGATCAATCCTTGGATGTTATAGGCCTGGAGTTCTTGGATATACTGACGTTCTACCTCTATGTCGTCATCACCAAGAAAGACCAGAAACTTATAATGATTATCTGAGTAGCTAGTTAAAATTTGATTTAAGATGGCAGAGTAGTAATGAAGGTAGAGGTTTGGAATGATGATTCCAATAAATTCAGTCTGTCCTGTAGCTAAAACCTGAGCGATTTTATTTTCCTGATACCCCAAATCTTTAAGTGCTTTTTTGATGATGGTACGATTTTTTTCAGTAAGTGAGTCTGGGTTATTAAAGTAGCGTGAGATAGTCGTTTTTGAAAAATTAGTATATTTTGCAATATCAGAAAAAGTGATTTTTTGTTTACTCATACATTCTTCCTTAAGTCTTATTTATAACCTATAGTATATCTCTAAAATACTTTTAAGTCAAAGAAGTAACCGGTTATATTTTTTAAACTTTTTTTGAAAATACTATTGACAAGGTAAAAAATAAGGAGTAAACTTTAGATAAAGTAACCGGTTACATTACAAATAACTTTGGAGGGGTGTTATGCGGAGAAGGCTCTTAAAAACATTAATAGTATCACTTTCTGCAGGGCTTTTGTTAACAGGATGCGGCAGCAGCAAACCTGAAGTTGGCAGTATAAAGGGGTATGACAAGGGAGAAGAGTATCTATCAATATGGGTTCACTCAATTGAAGATACGGATGAAGGACAGGCTTATAAAGAATCAGTCAATGCTTTCAATAAAAAATACAATGGCAAATATTTTGCTGATATTGAATTTATTCCTCGAAATGATAGTGGTGGTGGTTATTCTGATAAAATCAATGCCTCTGTTATGTCTGGAGGATTACCTGATGTTTTGACCGTAGATGGTCCTAATATTGCAGCTTATGCAGAAAATAGTATCATTCAACCTTTAGCAAAATTATCGGATGAGGAAAAGAGTGCTTATCTTGACTCAATCATTACTCAAGGGACTTATGGTAACAAACTCTACGCTCTTGGAGCTATGGAGTCTAGCGTAGGGCTTTATTATAATAAAGATATTTTAGCTGAAGCTGGTGTAGCTGTGCCTGACGCAAATCACCCATGGACTTGGTCAGAGTTTTTAGATGTCTTGAAGAAAGTTCAACCGATTTGTGAAGAAAAAGGTGGTTATCCTTTGGATATGACTTTCCCAACTGGTGAAGCAACGATTTACTATTACGCACCATTCTTCTGGTCAAATGGTGGTGACTTTGTTGATAAGAGTGGATTGAAAGTTGATGGTATCTTTAATTCAAAAGAAAATATAGAAACAGTTAACTACTTTAAAAAAATCCTATCAAATGGCTATATGTCAAAAGTTGCTATCAGTAATTTGTTTGAAAGTGGACGTGCCGCCTTTAAAATCGATGGCGCGTGGGAAATTAATTCGGTTTATACAAGCTATAAGAAGCTAAATCTGGGTGTTGCCCCCTATGTTGTTTCAGATAACTGGGATGGTGGACGGTACACTCCAACAGGGTCTTGGGCATTTGCAGCTTCTAAAACCACAAAAAATATTAAAGGTGCAACAGAATTGGTTAAGTGGATGAGTGGTGCTGAAAGCGGCGAACGTCTTTGGAATAAAACTAAGAGCTTCCCTTCAACCTACGAAGCCTATAATCATATCAGTACATTCTCAGAAGATGCAAATTATGCCGCGCTTTATAACCAGTTGAAAGATTATGGACATCCTCGCTCAATCACACCGGTTTATCCGCAAGTTAGTGATCGTGTTCAGGCGGTTCTAGAAGATAGTGTTCTGTCTGGCGCAGACGCTGAGGAAGAACTTGATCATGCGGTAGATAAAATCGATGCTAAATTGAAACGCTATGTTCTTGAGGAGAAAAAAAATGAAAAAGAGTAAAGCCGAATCTATTATGGGAATGGCCTTCTTCGGTCCAGCTTTGGTATTATTAGCGGTCTTCCTATTTATTCCTTTGATTTTGACATTTGTTTTTAGTTTTACAGATTTCTTTGCGCTTAATCCTAGTATGACACACTTTGTTGGTCTAGATAATTTTAAAGAAGTCTTTAAAGATGAAACTTTCCGTAAGGCTTTCTGGAACACGGTTAAATTTGTTTTAATCATTGTTCCGCTGCAGGGTGGTGGGGCTTTGTTATTAGCTTTGATTATTAACAAAGTTACCCATTTTAAGAAATATTTTAAAGTGGCCTTCTTTGTTCCGGTTGTTATGTCTTTGACCGTTGTATCAACCTTGTGGATTCAAATTTATAGCCCTGAAGGGATTTTGAATGCTATTTTAGGATTCTTTGGCATTGATGCTCAGCCTTTTATCAATAGTGCTGATCAAGCGTTGCCTTCTATTGCTATAATGAGTGCCTGGCAAGGTGTCGGTTATCAAATGATTATCTTCCTTGGCGGACTTCAAGGTATCAGCCCATCACTTTATGAAGCAGCTGAAATGGATCATGCGACACCATGGCAAAAATTCAAGAATATTACTTTACCTGAATTAAAACCATTGCTTGTTTTCGTCTTAATCACAGTAACAATTGGTGCCTTTCGTATGTTAGTTCAACCAATGGTTATGACGGGTGGTGGCCCTTCTAATTCAACTTATACTGTTGTGTACGATATTTATGAAACGGGTACTGTTAACTGGGAAATGGGGCTTGCTTCAACCATGGCAATTGTCTTTGCTGTCTTTGTTATCATTTTAACCGTTATCCAAAATATCTTGACCAAAGACAAGGAGGAAAAATAATATGTTAACACAAAAGCAAAAGAGATGGAGTTGGATATTTTCAATAATTTTGCTCATTTTGTCCTTGTTTTTCCTCTTTCCGGTTATTTGGATGTTGGCCAATTCTTTTAAAGGGGATGCAGCCATTACAAGTGATATGAATACTTTTAAGGCTTTTGTACCGCCAGCATTAACAGGCTCATTTTTCGATAATTATGTGACCGTTCTTTTTAATACACAGTTTATTCGTTATATGGTAAATACTTTATTTTATGCAGCGATTTTGATTGTGCTTAGTATCGTTGTTAACGGACTTGCTGGCTATGCGCTTGCTAAAATAAAATTCCCGTTTAGAGACCAATGGTTGTTAATCATCCTGACTTTGATGATTGTTCCAATGGAAACAACAATTACTATTCATTTCTTGATCATTGCTAAAGCAGGTCTGCTGAACACCATGCTTGGTTATGTTTTACCGATGATTGTTTCGCCTTTTAATATTTTCCTTTTCCGCCAAGTTTTTGTTGGACTTCCTGACGATATCTACGAAGCTGCTCAATTGGATCATTGCGGACCGATCAAATATTTCTTTACTATGGTTTTGCCAATGTCAAAATCAGTAGTTGCAACAGTCAGCGTCTTCACTTTCCTTGGTGTTTGGAATGATTATCTCTGGCCATCATTAGTATTTACATCAAGTGACTTATTAACTGCGCAAATTGGTTTAAATGCGATTACGTCAAATGATGCAACAACAGTTGGTCAAACCCTTGCTGTTATTACACTTGTTACCATTCCTGTTATTATCATCTATTCATTCTTCTCTAAATATATTGTCGAAGGTGTTATTTTAACAGGATCTAAGGAAGGATAAATCTTATGAGTTTTATTGAATTTAAAAATATCACAAAAAAATATAAAGGTAATGATAAAAATTCAGTGACTAATTTTATACTGGATATTGATGAAAAGGAATTTATTGCATTTGTCGGACCTTCGGGTTGTGGAAAATCAACAACGCTTCGCATGATGGCTGGTTTTGAAGAAATTACAAGTGGTGATTTGTATATCGATGGAAAACGCATGAATGAAGTGGCACCGGCTGACCGTGGGATTTCAATGGTTTTCCAAAATTATGCTCTATATCCTCACATGACGGTTGAAAAAAATATTTCTTATGGTTTAAAAAATATGAAAGTGCCTGCTGATGAAATCAAACGAAAAGTTGATTGGGCGATTGATATTTTAGGACTTGAAGAATATCGCAAACGCAAACCTAAAAATCTTTCTGGTGGTCAGCGTCAACGTGTGGCTCTTGGACGTGCGATTGTTAAAGACCAAAAAGTTTTCTTGATGGACGAACCCTTGTCTAATCTGGATGCCAAATTACGTATTAGTATGCGTAATGAAATTAGTAAACTTCATCATAAATTGGGTTCAACAACTATTTATGTTACTCATGACCAAGTTGAAGCAATGACTATGGCAGACCGTATTGTTATCATGAAAGATGGGGTTGTTCAACAAGTTGGAGCACCGATGGATCTTTACGAACATCCCGTTAATAAATTTGTTGCAGGCTTTATTGGTGCGCCACAAATGAATTTTTACAATGTATCTATAAATGGTCAAACAATTATATTTGAAGATGGCAATAGCATGAAAATTCCTGAAGTTATTGCTAAGAAATTGGCTGGCCGCAAACGTGCGATTATGGGAATTCGTGGAGAGGATATCAAATTTGATCCAGCAAACCTTGAGGTTTACGCAGGTAATGAACAAAAGACTGTTATCAATAATACCGAGATTATGGGAAATGAAAACAACCTTTACTTTGAATTTGGTGGTGAAACTACTGTTGCGCGTGTGACAAAATACGATGTCAGCCAAATTGGTGATGAAGTTACATTTGTCTTTCTGCCACACAAATTGCACTTCTTTGATATTGATACTGAAGAAGTGATTTAGAAAAGCAGTAGGAAGGATTGTTTAAATTATGCACACGCTTAAGCAAGCACAAACATATATTGAACAAAATCGTGTTGATAAACGAAAGCGCCCAGCTTTTCATGTGACGGCGCCGGTTGGTTGGATTAATGACCCAAATGGTTTTTCAGTTTATCGCAATCAAGTCCACCTTTTTTACCAATACCATCCTTATTCGACCAATTGGGGGCCAATGCATTGGGGACATGCTGTCAGCTCTGATATGATTAAATGGGAAGAGCTCCCTGTTGCCTTGGCACCTGACCAAGCGTATGATCATGCTGGCGTTTATTCAGGAAGTGCTCTAGAAACGCCAGAAGGCCATGCTCTTGTCTACACAAGTGTCGAAGAAAAAGAAGATGGTGATGGGAATAAAACAGTTTATCAAACGCAGTCTCTTGCAATCGGAGACGGCGAGAATTATCACAAAGTTCCCGAAAATCCAGTTATTCTAGGCAATCAATTACCAGAAGACTTCAATCAATCAGATTTTAGGGATCCTAAGGTGTGGTTTGAAGATGGAAAATATTGGTTGGTTGCAGGCAATTTAAGCAAAGACAAGCATGGTCAGATTGTTCTTTTTTCAAGTGAAGACTTGCGCCATTGGCAATACGAAAATATTTTGGCAGGCGATGACGATGGTGCTATCGGCAAAATGTGGGAATGTCCTGACTTTTTTAAATTAGATGGACAACATGTGTTAATCACCTCGCCACAAAATATGTCAGCGGCAGCATATGAATTTCATAATGGACATAATGCGGTTTATTTTGTTGGTCGTTATAATAAAGAAAAACACACTTTTGATAAAGGCTGCCCCCATGCTCTTGATTATGGTTTAGACTTTTATGCGCCTCAGACAACTCAATTACCAGACGGTCGTCGTATCTTGGTGGCATGGATGAAGTCGTGGGATTCGCTTGCTGTTGCTGATGGTCAGGAGTGGCAAGGAATGATGAGTCTTCCAAGAGAATTGTCTCTTGAAAATGAACAACTTATTCAACGTCCAATTCGTGAATTATCTGATTACCATGCAAATAAGCTTGAATTTTCAGGGATTATTGGTAAGTCATTTAAAATAATTGAAGGGGTTTCTGGTCGTCAGATTGATATGACTTTACGTCTATCAGGAAATGCCTATACCTCCTTTACGATTGATTTGGCTGTTGGTGTCAATCATTATACGCGATTTATTTTCAATCGCCATCTTAATACGATTGAGGTTGATCGTACTTATTCTGGTTTACAAGCTGATCTGAATTGTCAGCGTAAAATGACTGTTACCCCCTCTGATAATATTGAGTTACGTTTTATTTTGGATAGCCATTCTATTGAATTATTTGTTAATGATGGTGAAAAAGTCGTGTCGACAGAGATTCCAACACCACTAGATTCACAAAAAATTCGTTTCGTCAGTGATGGTGAAACGAAGCTATCTTTGATAAAATACGATATTATTATTCCTTAATCATACGACTAAAATATCTATTATCTTAATCTCCTTAAAGTAGATCATTTAATCATAGAAAAAAAGAAAGTGAACTTTCCAAAATTGTCGCTTTCTTTTTAATTTATAAACTAATTCGAAGATAATAATGATGTGAATTTTCGGTATTAGTTAGTTCAACGTGTATTTTTAGGTAAAAATTCACACCATTCAAATGGAACTAGTTGAAATTTATTGAAGTAACGCTTTCAAAAAAGCACCTAAGGTTCCAAACGTTAAGAATCAGCCATAACACAGCAATTACAGCCACTTCGCGGTTCACACCATAGGGTGTTTCTTGATTTTCAATTGCCAATCTAATATTCTTAGCAATTCCTAGGTGAGAAGCTGTAAATGAAAAGTATTTCGGGATGAAGTAGGTGTCAGTATGACTTAAACTATATTTTAAGTGCTAATATAGAAAGGGCTTTAGATAAAATTGTGAAATATACAATAAAAAAAGTTGCTGAAATTAAAGGGAGTCGCACCACTTGTTTTGCGCTATTATGATTGGTAGAGCCTTCTGTAGATGGTTAGCTGGGAAAAAGGGAATATATTTTGAAGGTAGGGAATTCAAGTTCCTGCGTGCTCAAACCCTATCGCTGAGCACTAAGCAAAAAACGTAATGGCAATCAAAAAAATTGGCTTTACAGGCAATCAAAAAAAATTGGCTTTACCCCCTTGACAATAGATGAGAAGAGATGCTATACTAATTGAGCTGTCAGAGAGAGTCTGAGGGGAAAAAAGGAAAAAGTCCTTGACAGCTCTCGTATGATTTGCTAGAATAAAGGAGTTGTCTCAAAG